>NZ_LZJX01000136.1:0-500 GCF_001667595.1 Mycobacterium sp. E2989
CGCCCGGGCATGCTGTTGTTCGGTTTGCTCCCGCTGGCTCTGCTCGGGGTCTACATCCTGGTCCAGGCTCGCCGCCGGCGCCGGCTGCGCCGGTTCACCGAGACGAGCGTGCCGCAGTCGCTGGCGCGTCACATCCCGATCGCGGTGTCGCTGCTCAGCCTGGTTCTGCTGACCATCGCGCTCGCGACCCCCACCCACGACATGCGCATCCCGCGCAACCGGGCCGTCATCGTGCTGGTCATCGACATGTCGCAGTCCATGCGGGCGACCGACGTGCCGCCCAACCGGCTCAAGGCCGCCGAGGAGGCGGCCACCCAGTTCGCCACCCAGCTGACGCCGGGCATCAACCTGGGGCTGGTCGGCTTCGCGGGCACGCCGTACCTGCTGGTGCCGCCGACGACCAACCGCCAGGCGGTCAAGGCCGCGATCGACAGCCTCAAGCCGGCCCCCAAGACCGCGACGGGCGAGGGCCTGTTCACCGCGCTGCAGGCATCGCGACG
>NZ_LZJX01000137.1:0-634 GCF_001667595.1 Mycobacterium sp. E2989
TCGTTCGGCACGCCGTACGGCACCGTCGAGTACGAGGGCGCCACCATCCCGGTTCCCGTCGACGATCAGACGCTGAAGAAGATCTGCGAGATCACCGACGGCCAGTCGTTCCACGCCGACAGCCTGGAGTCGCTGAAGGACGTCTACGCGACCCTGCAGCGCCAGATCGGCTACGAAACCGTCAAGGGCGACGCCAGCCTGGCCTGGATGCTGCTGGGGGCCGTCGCGATGGCCGGCGCCGTCCTGGCCGGCCTGTTCCTGAACCGCCGGCTGCCCTCCTGAGCGATCAGACCGGCAGCCGCCGGTTGATCAGCAGCGCCAGCGCCGTCGCGATCAGGGCGGTGAGCACGCCCAGGCGCAACCACCCGGCACTGCCGGGACCCGGCACGGTGCGGTAGCCGATGTCCTTCTCGATGGCGTTGTAGCTCTTGGACAGCTCGTCGACGGTGCCGGCGGTGTAGGACTGCCCGCCGGACAGCTTGGCGATCATCTTCATCTGGTCCGTCGATACCGGCACCGCGACCCGCTGCCCGTCCATCTCGATCTCGCCGGTCTTGGTGCCGAACGAAATCGTCGAGATCTGCACGCCCTCGGCCTTGGCGGCCCGGGCCGCGGTGAACGCCCCCTGCGGGGC
>NZ_LZJX01000138.1:0-119792 GCF_001667595.1 Mycobacterium sp. E2989
CCGTCGCCCGCAACGGAATCTCCACAGCCAAATCAAACGAATAACACGCCGCCGACTCAACCGCCTCCGCCAACCGGTCGTCCGGCCACCCAACCGCATCGACGATCTGCCAACCGAAATCACCCTGCCCGACGGGGACAACCACTTGCCGGGCGTTCCCCTCGGGCGCGACGAAGATCGTGCGCAGGCTTTCATGCCGGGCCACCACGTCGGCCAGCGCGGCCCCCAGCACCTCGGCGTCCAGCCGTCCGCTCAGGCGCAGTGCGACCGCCATGTTGTGCACCGGCGAAGAACCGTGCAGCTGATCGAGGAACCACAACCGGCTCTGGGCGAACGACAACGGCACCACCGCGGGCCGGGGGCCGGGCACCACCCGCGCCAGCCGTCCCTCGCCCTCGTCGAGCCGGGGCGCCAGTTGGCGGATCGTCGGCGCCTCGAACAGCGCACGCACCGAAAGGGTGCTATCCAGGCTGGTATTCACCGCGGCGACCAGACGCATCGCCGACAGGGAATCCCCGCCCAAATCGAAGAAGGAGTCATCGACACCGACCCGGCCGAGGCCGAGAACCTGCGCGTACACGCCGGCGAGGATCTCCTCGACGGCATTGGTGGGGGCGCGGTAGCCCTGACCGGGGTAGTCGGGCGCGGGCAGGGCCTGCGTGTCGAGCTTGCCGTTGAGGGTCAGCGGCAGCGCGGCCAGCGGGACGATCGCGGCCGGGATCATGTAGCCCGGCAACCGCTCGGCGAGTTGGGCGCGCACCACACCGGCGTCGGCGCTGCCGGTGACGTAGGCGACCAGCCGTTTGTCCCCGCCGGGGTCCTCCCGGGCGATCACCGCCGCCTGCTCCACGCCCGACAAACCCGTTAGCGCGCTTTGGATTTCACCCAGCTCGATCCGGTAGCCGCGAACCTTGACCTGCTCGTCGGTCCGCCCCGCGTACCGCAACTGGCCGTCGGGACCCCACCACACCAGATCCCCGGTGCGATACATCCGCGCGCCCGTCCCGCCGAACGGACACGCCACGAACCGCGACGCGGTCAGCCCCGCCCGGCCGAGATACCCGACGCCGACCCCGGCCCCCGCAACGTACAGCTCGCCGACCACGCCGGCCGGCACCGGCCGCAGCCACCCGTCCAGCACGAACAACGCCGCCCCGGCCACCGGCGACCCGATCGCCGGCGATCCCGAACCGGCCACCAACGGCGCGCTCTTCGACACCCACATCGTGGTCTCGGTCGGCCCGTACACGTTGACCATCAGCCGGCCGGGCGCCCACCGATCCACCACCTGCGCCGGACACGGCTCGGCCCCCACCACCAGGGCCGCGCCGACGCCCTGTGGCGACAGCACCCCGACCGCGGACGGCGTCTGGGTGAGCACGCTCACCCGCTCGCGAATCACCAACGCCCGCAAGTCATCGCCGCACCGCGCGACCCCATCGGGTGCCACCACCAACCGGCCCCCGTGCAACAACGCGCCCCAGATCTCCCACACCGAGAAGTCGAATGCCAGCGAGTGGCATTGACTCCACACCTGTCCCGGCCCCAGCAAGCCGCCGCCGGCCAGCGCCTCGAACAGTTGCGCCACGTTGCGATGCGTGACCGCCACGCCCTTGGGCACCCCCGTGGTTCCCGACGTGTAGATCACGTGCGCCACGTCGTCGGCGTCCGGGCCCACCAGCCCCGCACACGACTGCACCGGGATCGCCGGGTCGTCAAGGGTCACCACCGCGCCGTCGAATCCACCCAGCCGCGGCCGCAACCCCGGACCGACGATCACCGCCACCGGCGAAGCGTCGCGTAGCATGAACTCCACCCGCCCGACGGGCAACCCGACGTCAATCGGCAGGTAGGCCGCGCCCGCCTTCAACACCCCCAGCAGCGCGATCACCGCCTCTCCGGAGCGCTCGGCGAGCAGCCCGACGCGGTCCCCGCGACCCACACCGCACCCGATCAGCAACCGCGCCAACCGATTCGACGCCTCATCGACCTGTCGGTAGGACCACGAGCGGCCCTCGCATGCGATCGCCACCTCCCCCGGAACCCGCTCCACCTGCACGCCGAACAGCTGCGGAATGGACCGTTCCGGGAGCGCGCGCCGATCCATGGCCGCCCAGTTACCCCAGCCGGCCACGCACACCCGCTCCGACTCTTCGACCACGTCGATGGACAGCAACCGCCGCGTCGTGTCCGCGGTCAACGCCACCAACACCCGTTCCAAACGTCGCGCCAGGTCGGCGGCGTCGAAGGTGGAGAATGGCTCCCACGCGCCGGCCGTGCTGAGGAACAGCTGGTCACCGTCGGTGGAGAAGATCAACCCGAAACCGGTTGCCTGGCCGGAGTTGGTGTACGACGCCGAGGCGGTGACACCGCCGAAGGGCAGGGTGAACGCGGACGGGATGAAGTTGACGCTCACCCGTTCGGGTGGCCCGCCCGGGCCGCGCATCCTGCGCTCCAGCGCTTGCACCGGAAAACGTTGGTGTGCAACGGCTTCCCTGATCCGTGCGTCGACCTGCCGGCAGAACTCGGCGACGGTGAGCTCCGGCGAGATTCGCAAGACGAGCGGCACCACGCCGGCGACCATTCCCGGCAGCGTTTTCGATTCGGGGCGCACCCGGCGGTTGACCGGGAAGTCGAGGACGACCTCGGAGCCGTCACCGCGAAAGCCCCGCACCAGCAGCCCGCACGCCGCGGTGATCAGCGATGTCTGCGAAACGCCCCACACCTGGGACAGCTTGTTGACCCGGCGAAGGACGCCGGGGTTCAAGGCCACCGGTGCGGACGGCCAGGGGTCGCGCTCGCGCGGCGCCCGCTGCGGCCCCGGGTCGTTCGCCGGCAGGTTGCGGGCCCAGTAGGCCTCGTCGCCGCGGTAGTCGGCCGAGGCTTCGTACTTCGACTCGCAGTCGACCAGGTCCCGCAGCGAGCCGAACACCGCAGGCGGGATGGGGGCGGCGGAGACGATGGCCGAGTAGATGGAGGCGATGCGGTGACCGACGAGCGCGACGCCGGTTCCGTCGATGATGATGTGGTGGCAGCAGGCGAACAGGTGGAATTCGTCGGCACGGGTCTGAAAGAGCGCGAACCTGAACAGCGGGCCGTCGAACGGCATGGGCGTCCGTTGAATCGAAAGCGCCATCCGCCGGGCTTCCCCGACGGCGTCCCGGGATCCACTCAGGTCGTGGAAGGCCAGTTCGACGTCGGGGTAGTCGATGGCCCGTTGGAAGACCTGCCCGTCGCTTTCGACGAACGAGACCCTGGTCGGTTCGGCTTCCTGGACCGCTTGGCGGATCGCCCACTTCAGGGCGTCACGTTGAACCCGGCCGTCGATCCTGACGAAGAGGCCGATCTGCCACTCCGTGCCGGAGTGGCCCGTCTCCTGCGCCAGCCAGATGTCTAGTTGGCCGCGAGTAAGCGGAAGTGCTTGCTCACCAAGCTGCATCCAACTTCCCAACCGTGAGGTTCACCGTTCAAACCCCCGGTTGACTGCTGCCGCTCGACCGAACCCTCCGCAATGCCCGTTCGGTTCCGCGTGCTGGGGCGCACGCACGCATCGCAGTCCGCGTGCGGATCCTCGCCCCGGTTGCCGCCCGTCGCCGACTAGGAGGGAGCCCCGGATGTCCTCATCGAACGGTCCGACGCACACAGTTTCTCCACCAACTTAGTCAACATAAGTGCAACAATCCGAAAGATTAATCGAGCGCAGGTACGTGCGCTAGGGGTTTCGAAAAAGTCCTCGCCGCTTAACAGCAATCCTGTAACAAGGGTCAAAACATACGAGAAGGATGTTTCAGCCCCCGAAACCGGGCATGCGGTTCGGGACGGTCCATGCGGACCGTCCCGAACCGAGTGTGAAGGTTATAGCAGGCCGAGCAACTGCAGGTCGGTGACGTATTTGACGATCACGGCCGGCGTGATGTGCGGGATGTCGCTCTCGACACCGACCTTGGCTTCCTGCACGGCGGCGCGGAACCGGTCGGTCGGGGCGAAGGACCCGTTGGCCGGCTCGGGCGCCTGCAACTGGTTGTAGCCGGGTACCTGCAACATCTGCAGGACCGAGTGCTTGCGCTGCCGCTCCGGCAGGTCGCGCAGCGCGGCCTCGAACCGCTGCAACCATTCGCTGAAATCGTCGATCCGCTCGATCGGGTAACCGGCCTCGATGAGCCAGTCGACATACTCGTCGATGCCGATGCCGTCGTCGTGCGGGTTCATCACGTGATAGGTCTCGAACCCCTCGACCACCTGGCTGCCGAGCGTGGTGACCGCCTCGGCGACGAACTCCACCGGGAGCGCGTCGAAGTGCGCGCGCTGCCGGTTACCGTCGGCGTCCAGCTGGTAGAACGAACGCGGCGCGATGCCGGTCGCCACCAGGCTCAACACCATGCGGGTGAACATGTCCGACAGGTTGAACTGCCCGGCGTAGCTGGTGTCGGACAGGATCATGTCGGACCGGAACACCGAGACCGGCAGCCCGCACAGGTCGTTGGCCTCGCGCAGCAACACCTCGCCGGCCCACTTGCTGTTGCCGTAGCCGTTGGCGTAACTGCCGTCGATCTTTCGGATCGGGCTGATGACCCGGATGTCGGCGTCCTCGGTGAACGCCGCCGGGTCGATCTGGCGGCCGACATCGGAGGTCGACACATACGCGAACGGCTTCATCTTGGTGGTCAGCGCCACCCGGATCAGCTCGGCGGTACCCGCGACGTTCGGCCCGAACAGTTCGCTGTACGGCAGCACACCGTTGACCAGGGCCGCCGAGTCGACGATCAGGTCGACCGTGTCCGCCAGCCGCTGCCACGTCTGCTCGTCCAGCCCCAGGTTGGCCTGGCCCTTGTCACCGGCGATGACCTCCAGGTGGTCGGCGGCCAGCTCCTGGAAGTACCGCAACAACCGCGGGTCGCCGCTGTCGAACGTCTTCTCCAGCCGCTGGCGGGCCTCCTCGTCGGAGCCGGCCCGCACCAGGCAGATCAGCTTGCCGTCCACCAGCTCCAGCTGCTCGAGCCACTGCAACGCCAAGTACCGACCCAAGAAGCCCGTCGCCCCGGTCAGCAGGACGGTCCGCACCTCCGAGCTCGGGCCCGGCAGCGCCGGCGCGGCGTTCAACGTCTCCGCGTCGATGAACTTGTCCAGCTTCAGATCGCTCGCGTACACCTGGGTGGCGTCGCGACCGTGGACGGACGCGAAGGTGGCTCCGCCGCCCTCGGCTTCGTCCTCGCTGCCGGCGTCGCGTTCGGCCTGCTGGCCGAGGCGTCGCACCGACGGCGCCTCGAACAGGGTGCGCACCGAGAGGTTGGTGTCGAGGGCGGTGTTGATCTCCGCGATCACCCGCATCGCGGACAGCGAATCGCCGCCCAGGTCGAAGAAGGAGTCTTCGACCGAGACCCGCTGCAAGCCGAGGACTCCGGCGTAGATGTCGGCCAGCGTCTCCTCCACCGGCGTGGCCGGCGGACGGTACACGCCACCGGTCTTCTGGTACTCGGGGGCAGGCAGGGCGCGCTTGTCGAGCTTGCCGTTGACGGTCAACGGCAGCGCGTCCAGCACGACCACCGCGACCGGCACCATGTAGGCCGGCAGCCGCTCGCCCAGCTGGGTGCGGATCGTGGCCGGGTCCGCGGTCCCGGTGATGTAGCCCACCAGCCGCTTGTCACCGGGCCGGTCCTCCCGGGCGATCACCGCCGCCTGCTCGACCCCGTCCAGGCCGGCCAGCGCCGCCTGGATCTCGCCGAGCTCGATGCGGTAGCCGCGGATCTTGACCTGTTCGTCGACGCGACCCAGGTATTGGAGCTGCCCGTCGGCGCCCCAGCGGACCAGGTCCCCGGTGCGGTACATCCGCGCCCCCGGCGCCCCGAACGGGCAGGCGACGAAGCGCGAGGCCGTCAGACCGGCCCGGCGCGCGTAGCCCATCGCCACGCCGCGACCGGCGATGTACAGCTCTCCGACGACGCCCTCCGGCGCCGGCCGCAGCCACTTGTCCAGAACGAACAGGGCCGCCCCGGGCACCGGGGCGCCGATCGGCGCTCCGCTGTCCGCGCCCAGGGGCGCGCTCATCGCCGCGTAAACCGTGCCCTCGGTCGGGCCGTAGGCGTTGATCATCACCCGGCCGGGCGCCCACCGATCCACCACCTCGGGCGGGCAGGCCTCACCGGCCACCACCAGGGCCGTCGACTCCAGCCCCTCCGGTGAGAGCATCCCCACCGCCGACGGGGTCTGGCTGAGCACGGTCACGTTCTCCTCGACCAGCAACGCGTGCAGGTCCTTCGGCGAACCGGCGACCGATTCGGGCACCACGACCAGCCGGCCGCCGTGCAGCAGCGCGCCGAAGATCTCGTGCACCGAGACGTCGAAGACCAACGAGTGCCACTGCGCCCACACGCCCGGGTCCGGGATGTCGGCGTGCAGCTTCTCCAGCAGCTGGGTGGCGTTGTGGTGCGTCACCGCCACGCCCTTCGGCACACCCGTGGTGCCCGACGTGTAGATCAGGTAGGCGACGTCGTCGGACGACGGTCCGGGCAACGCGGTTGCGGGCCGCTCCGCCACCGACGCGTCGTTGACATCGACGACCACCACGTCGGAGCCGTCCAGCCGCGACCGCAACTCGGCGGTCGTGACCGCGGCGACCGGCGCCGCGTCGCCGAGGACGAACTCGATCCGCGCCGCGGGAACCGCCGGATCGATCGGCAGGTAGGCCGCCCCGGTCTTGAGCACCGCCAGGATGGACACGATCGCGTCGGCCGAACGGGAGAACAGCAGCGCCACGCTTTCACCCGGGCGGGCGCCATGCTCGGCGAGCAGGTGCGCCAGCCGGTTCGCGGCCTCGTCGAGTTCCCGATAGGTCATCGAGCGACCCTCGAACGTCAGCGCCACCGCATGCGGCGTGCGGGCCACCTGCTTGGCGAACAGGGCCGTAATCGACGCCGTCGCGCCAACCGGCGCGGTCAGCACCGACCGGTTGCCCCACGCGTCCAGTCGGCCGCGCTCGTCGACGTCCAGGACGTCCATCGCGGACAGCCGCTTGCTGGAGTCGGCGGTCATCGCCGCCAGCACCCGCTGGAACCGCTCGATCAGCGACTCGATGCCCGCCGTGTCGAACACGCTGGTGTCGAACTCGACGCGCAGACCCAGTTCGCGGCCGGGGAGCGCCATCACCGACAGCGGGTAGTGGTTGTACTCGCGGTTGGTGACGTCGGTGATCGCGAGCTCGTGGAAGCCCAACGGCACGCTGGTGTCGATCGGGTAGTTCTCGTACAGGAACAGCGTGTCGAACAGCTGGTCGTGCCCCGTGACGCGGTGAATCTCGTTCAGCGCCAGGTGCTCGTGCTCGATCGTGTTGTTGTGGGCGCTCTGCAGCTGCTGCAGCAGTTCGACCACGGTGGTTGCCGCGGTGATGTTGGCGCGCACCGGGACCGTGTTGATCAACAGGCCCACCATCGATTCGGCGCCGACCAGATCGGCCGGGCGGCCGGAGACCGCGGTGCCGAAGGCCACGTCGTGCTGGCCGGTCAGCCACATCAGCAGCTGCGCCCAGGCGCCCTGCAACACGGTGTTGATCGTGGTGTGGCAGGTGCGGGCGAGCTCGCCCAGCGCCCGGGTGGTTTCCGCGGGTAGCCGGTAGGACTCGACGCCCCGCCGCCCGAGGCCCAACCGCGCCGGCGGACCGACCAGGGTGGGCTCCTCGAAGCCGGCCAGCACCTCGGCCCACGCGGCGCGGGCGGCCGTGCGGTCCTGGGCGGCGAGCCAGGTCAGGTAGCTGCGGTACGTCGCCGGTGCGGGCAACCGCTCGCCGTAGTAGCTGGTCAGGATCTCGCGCAGCATGATCGGCAGCGACCAGCCGTCCATCACGATGTGGTGGTTGGTCAGCACGAACCGGTGCCGGTTGTCGGCGGTCCGGATCAACGCGGCGCGGAAGGCCGGCCGGTTGGCGAGGTCGCTGACCGCCGCGCGCTCGGCGGCGCAGAGCTGTTCGATCTTCTCGTCGGGATCCAGGTCGTCCGCGCCCAGCTGGATGTAGCGCCACGCCATCACCGGGTCGGCCGGGATGACCTGCACGGGCTCGCCGAACTGCGGGCAGAACCGGGCCGCCAGGTTCGGGTGCCGGTTGACGACGGTGTGGACGGCCTCGCGCAACCGGTGCGCGTCGAGGGCGCCGGTCACGGTGATGCCGAGCTGCACCGCGTACACGTCGTCGCCGAGGTCGTGCGCGAAGCTGGCGTGGAAGAGCAGCCCCTGCTGCAGCGGGGTCAACGGCAACACGTCGGCGACCGCGTACTGCTGGCACAGGTCCTCGAGCTGCTGCTGGGTGAGCCGCGCGGGCGCGATGTCCGACGGGGTGAGCCCGCCGCCGCCGCTGCGCACGTGTGCGCAGATGCCGGCCAGCGCCTCGAACCACAACTGGCTCAGCCGGCTGACCTGCTCGTGGTCCAGCGCCGAGGGCGCCCACGTCCAGTTGGCCTGCAGGTGTGGGCCGGCCTCGGTGTCCATGGTCCCGGCGTTGAGGTCGACGGTGTGCATCAACGGCATCGGCAGCGCGGCGCTGGCCGCGCCGGTGAACGACAGGCTGTCCTGGCTGATCCGCCACATCTCGCCGGGCAGATCCGCGGCCGCGCCCAGTCGTCCCAGGTAGTTGAAGCCGATGACCGGGTCCGACCCGTCCAGGTCGACGTCGGTGTTGACGTAGCGCAGCAGCCCGTAGGTCAGCGGGTCGGGCAGGGCACGCAGTTGCTCCTTGGCCTTCTTGACCAGCGCCCCCAGCGCCCGGTCGCCGGCCATCACCTGCTCCCAGTCCAGCTCGCCGACGGTCAGCGCGACCGGGTACTTGGTGGTGAACCAGCCCACGGTGCGGGACAGGTCCACGTGCGGGCCCAGCTCCTCGTGGCGGCCGTGGCCCTCGACGTCGATGCCGATCGGGGCGCCGGTGCCGACGAACCGCGCCCACGCCAGCCCGAACGCGATCAACAGGATGTCCTGCACGCCGGCGTGGAACGCCGCGGGCACCTCGCCCAGCAGCGACCGGGTGGTCTCCACGTCCAGCGACACCGACAGCTGCTTGGCCGTCTCGTAGGTGTCGACGTCGGGGCGCACCGCCGGCAACAACGCCGGGGTCGACGCGACCTTCCGCCAGGCCTCGGCCTGGGCGACCACCTCGGGGCGCTGGGCGTGCTCCTCGAGCATCGCCGTCCACCTGGCGAACGATGTCCCGCCCGTCGGCAGCGCCACCGGCTGCCCGCCGTGGTGTTGAGCCCACGCGATGTTCAGGTCTTCCAACAGGATCCGCCACGACACGCCGTCGACGGCCAGGTGGTGGATGATCAACGCCAGCTGGGCGGTGGATTCCGCCCAGACGGCGCGGAGCATGGTCCCCGCGGCGGGGTTCAGCTGCGAGCGCGCCGCCACCAGCGCCGCGTCGGACAGCGCGTCGACGGTGTGCACGCAGGTGGCGGCCTCGACCGCGCCGACCTCGGGGACGTGCATCTTCCAGCCGCCGGCGCCGTCGTCGTCGACGCGCAGCCGCAGCGTGGCGTGGCGGTCCAGCAGCGACTGCAGCACCACCAGCACGTCGTCGCGCGTGACGCCCGCGGGGGCCTGCACCACCATCGTCTGGTTGAACTGGTCGGTCGGGCCGTCGACCTGCTGCAGCCAACGCATGATCGGCGTCGCGGCCACCGGGCCGAGGCCCTCGTCGACGACGTCGTCGTCGGAGGCCACGCCGGCCACCCGGGCCAGCCGGGCCACCGTCTGCTCGACGAACACGTCGCGCGGGCGGCACACCACGCCGGCCGCGCGGGCGCGGGCGACGACCTGCATGGACAGGATGCTGTCGCCGCCCAGGTCGAAGAAGGAGTCGTCGACACCGACCCGCTCCAGGCCGAGGACCTGGGCGTAGATGGCGGTCAGCGTCTCTTCGACGGCCGTGGTGGGCGCGCGGTATTCACCGCTCGTCTTGTGGTACTCGGGCGCGGGCAGCGCACGCTTGTCCAGCTTGCCGTTGACGGTCAGCGGCAGCGCGTCCAGCACCACGACGGCGGCGGGCACCATGTACGAGGGCAGCCGCTCGCCGAGCCGGGCGCGGATCTCGGCCGGGTCCGCGGTCCCGGTGATGTAGCCGACCAGGCGCTTGTCGCCGGGCCGGTCCTCGCGGGCGATGACGGCCGCCTGCTCCACGCCGTCCAGCCCCGCGAGGGCCGTCTGGATTTCGCCGAGCTCGATGCGGTAGCCGCGGATCTTGACCTGTTCGTCGGCGCGGCCGAGGTACTGCAGCTCGCCGTCGGCGCCCCAGCGCACCAGGTCGCCGGTGCGGTACATCCGCGCGCCCGGCGCGCCGAACGGGCAGGCGACGAACCGCGAGGCCGTCAGCCCGGGCCGGCGCACGTAGCCCGTCGCGACACCGCGACCGGCGATGTAGAGCTCACCGACGACGCCCTCCGGCGCGGGACGCAGCCACTTGTCGAGCACGAACAGCGCAGCCCCCGGCACGGGCGAGCCGATCGGCGGCGCCCCCGACTCCGGCTTCAGCGGCGCGCTCATCGACGCGTACACCGTGCCCTCGGTGGGGCCGTAGGCGTTGATCATCACCCGACGCGGCGCCCACCGGTCGACCACCTCGGACGGGCAGGCCTCGCCCGCCACGATCAGCGCGGTGGAGTCCAAGCCGTCCGGCGACAGCATGCCCACCGCCGACGGGGTCTGGCACAACACGGTGACCTTCTCCGCGACCAGCAGCGCGTGCAGGTCGTCGGGCGAGCCGGCCACCGACTCGGGCACCACGACCAGCCGGCCGCCATGCAGCAGCGGACCCCAGATCTCCCACACCGACACGTCGAAGACCAGCGAGTGCCACTGCGACCAGACGCCGGCCTTGGGCAGGTCGGCGGGCAGCGCCTTCAGCAACTGGGTGACGTTCTGGTGGGTGACGGCCACGCCCTTCGGGGTTCCGGTGGTGCCCGAGGTGTAGATCGTGTAGGCGATGTCCTCGGGCGCCGGTCCCGGGAGCCCCGAGCTCGGCTGTTCCTGCACCGCCGGGTCGTCGACGTCGACGACCAGCAAGTCGAATCCGTCCAGCCGCGAGCGCAACTCGGCCGTGG
Organism: Mycobacterium sp. E2989; assembly: GCF_001667595.1. Taxonomy (NCBI): domain Bacteria; kingdom Bacillati; phylum Actinomycetota; class Actinomycetes; order Mycobacteriales; family Mycobacteriaceae; genus Mycobacterium; species Mycobacterium sp. E2989. The sequence goes on from NZ_LZJX01000138.1 coordinate 11,076, forward strand.
TGACCGCCGCGACCGGCGCCGCGTCGCCGAGCATGAACTCCATCCGCGCGGCCGGGACCGCCGGGTCGATCGGCAGATAGGCCGCCCCGGTCTTGAGCACCGCAAGGATGGACACGATCGCCTCGGCCGACCGCGACAGCAGCAGCGCCACGCACGCACCCGGACCCGCGCCGTGATCGGCCAGCAGGTGCGCCAGCCGGTTCGCGGCCTCGTCGAGTTCGGAGTAGGTCAACGAGCGACCCTCGAAGGTCAGCGCCGGAGCCTCGGGAACACGCGCGACCTGCTTGCCGAACAACGCCGTAATCGACACCGCCCCCGCGGCCGGTGCGGTCAATACCGCCCGGTTGCCCCACTCGTCGAGGCGGTCGTGCTCGCCGCCATCCAGCAAGTCGATCGACAACAATCGCCGCCCTGCACCGACGGTCATGACTGCTCCTCCACATCTGCGGTCATGGCTTCCAGCACCCGCCGGAACCGCTCGATCAACCTCTCGATTCTGCCCGTCTCGAAGACTTCTGTATCGAATTCGACGCGAAGAGCTATTTCGTGACCTGGAACGGCCTGGACAGAGAGCGGGTAATGGTTGTATTCGCGGTTGGTGAAGCCATCGATCGCCAGTTCATCGACAGCCGACAGCGCGGCGGTGTCGATCGGATAGTTCTCATACACGAACATGGTGTCGAATAATTGGTCGTGTCCCGTTACACGATGGATCTCGTTGAGCGCCAAATGCTGGTGCTCGAGCGTGTCGTTGTAGGCGCTCTGCAGCTGATTTAGCAGGTCGGCGATCGTGGTTTCCGCGCCGATCGTCGCCCGCACCGGCACCGTGTTGATCAGCAGGCCCACCATCTGGTCCGCGCCCGCCAGGTCGGTCGGGCGGCCCGAGACCGCCGTCCCGAAGGTCACGTCGTGCTGGCCGGTCAGCCACATCAGCAGCTGCGCCCAGGCGGCCTGCAGCACTGTGCTGACGGTGGTGTGGCACGACCGGGCCAGTTCGCCCAGCGCCCGGGAGGTCTCCGCCGACACCTGGAAGGAGGAAACGGTCCGCGGCCCGAGGCTCATCCGGCCGGGCGGGCCGACCAGGGTCGGGGTGTCGAACCCTGCGAGCACCCGCTTCCAGGCCGCCTGGGCGGCGCCGCGGTCCTGCGCGGCCAGCCAGGCGACGAACTTGCGGTACGGCACCGGGGCGGGCAGCTGCACGCCGTAGTAGGCGGCGAAGATCTCCTGCAGCAGGAGCGGCTTCGACCAGCCGTCGAGCACGATGTGGTGGTTGGTCAGCACGAACCGGTGCCGGTTGTCGGCGGTGCGGATCAACGTGGCCCGGAACGGCGGGCGCTCCGCCAGGTCGCACACCGCGGCGCGTTCGCTGGCGCACAGCTGCTGGATCTGCTCCTCGGGTTCGAGGTCTTCGGCGTCGAGTTCGACGTAGTGCCAGGCCAGCGCCGGCTCGGCGGAGAGGACCTGCACGGGCTCGCCGAACTCCTCCAGGAAGTGCGCCACCACGTTCGGGTGCCGCTTGAGCATGGTGTGCACGGCGTCGCGCAACCGGTGCGGGTCGAGCGCACCGCTGACGCTGATGTCGAGCTGGACGGCGTAGAGGTCGTCGCTGCCCTGCGCGCTGCCGGTGTGGAACAGGAGGCCCTGCTGCAGCGGGGTCAACGGCAACACGTCGGCGATCGGGTAGCGCTGGCACAGCTCGTCGATGTCGGCCTGGGTCAACCGGGCGGGCGCCAGGTCCGAGGGCGTCAGGCCGCCGCCGCCGCTGCGGACGTGGCTGCAGATGCCGCTCAGGGCGTCGAACCACAGCTCGCTGAGCCGCCCGACCTGCACCTCGTCCAGCGCCGACCGCGCCCACGTCCAGTTGGCCTGCAGCAGCGGACCGGCCGCGGTGTCCAGGGTCGCGGCGTTGAGCTCGACGGTGTGCGGCAGCGGCATGGGCACCGCCGTCGCCGCGCCGGCCGACGCCAGGCTGTCCTGGTCGAGCCGCCACAAGTCGCTGGACAGGTCGCCCGCGCCGCCCAGCCGTCCCAGGTAGTTGAACCCGATCACCGGGTCCGACCCGTCCATGTCCACGTCGGGATTGAGGTAGCGCAGCAGCCCGTAGGTCAGCGTGTCCGGCAGCGCGCGCAGCTGTTCCTTGGCGTCCTTGATCAGCGCGCCGAGCTCGGCCTCACCGGCGATGACCTGTCCCCAGGACAGCCCGCCGACCTTCAACGCGACCGGGTACTTGGTGGTGAACCAGCCGACCGTGCGGGACAGGTCCACGTGCGGGCCCAGTTCCTCGTGCCGGCCGTGGCCCTCGACGTCGATGCCGATCGGCGCACCGGTGCCCACGAACTGCGCCCACGCCAGCCCGAACGCGATCAGCAGGATGTCCTGGACCCCGGCGTGGAACGCCGCGGGCACCTCGCCCAGCAACAATCGGGTGGTGTCGGCGTCCAGCGATACGGACAGCTGTCCCGCGCTGACGAAGGTGTCGATGTCGCCGCGCGCCGCCGGCAAGGGCGCCGGGGTCGACGCGATCTGGCGCCACGCCTCGGCCTGGTCGACGACCTCCGGCCTGCGCGCGTGCTCCGCCAGCAGCGACGACCACCGCGCGAACGACATGCCGCCCACCGGCAACGCCACCTGCTGCCCGCTGTGATGCTGGGCCCAGGCAATGTTCAAGTCTTCCAACAGGATTCGCCAGGAAACCCCGTCGACGGCCAGGTGGTGAATGATCAACGCCAGCTGACCCGTCGAGGGCACCCAGACCGCGCGCAGCATCGCGCCGCTGGCCGGGTTCAGCTGCGAGCGCGCCGCTTCCAGCGCCGCGTGCGACAGCGTCTCGACGGTGTGCACGCACCCGCCGGCGTCGACCACGCCGACCTCCGGCACGCGCAGCGACCAGTCCCCCGCGCCGTCGTCGTCGATGCGCAACCGGAGCATCGCGTGCCGATCCAGCAAAGCCTGCAGGACCACCACGACGTCGGCCTCGCTCACCCCGGCCGGGGCCTGCACGACCATGGTCTGGTTGAACTGTTCGACCGGGCCGTCGACGCTTTGCAGCCAGCGCATGATCGGGGTCGCGACCACCGGGCCGATGCCCTCGTCGACCACGTCGTCGTCGGTGGCCACCCCGGCCACCCGGGCCAGCCGAGCCACCGTCTGCTCGACGAAGATGTCGCGCGGGCGGCACACCACGCCCGCCGCCCGGGCGCGCGCGACGACCTGCATGGACAGGATGCTGTCGCCGCCGAGGTCGAAGAAGGAGTCGTCGACGCCGACGCGGTCCACCCCGAGCACCTGGGCGTAGATGCCGGCCAGGATCTCCTCGACGGCCGTGCTCGGCGCGCGGTAGTGATCGGCGTCTTGATATTCGGGCGCGGGCAGGGCGCGGGTGTCGAGCTTGCCGTTGACGGTCAACGGCAGCGCCTCGAGCACCACCACGGCGGTGGGCACCATGTAGGTCGGCAGCCGCTCGCCGAGCCGCTCGCGGATCTCGGCCGGATCGGCGGTCCCCGTGATGTAGCCGACCAGCCGCTTGTCGCCGGGGCGATCCTCGCGGGCGATCACCGCCGCTTCGTTGACGCCGTCGAGCGCGGCCAGGGCCGCGTGGACCTCGCCGAGTTCGATGCGGTAGCCGCGGATCTTGACCTGTTCGTCGGCGCGGCCCATGTACTGCAACTGGCCATCGGCACCCCAGCGCACCAAATCCCCGGTCCGATACATCCGCGCGCCCGACCCGCCGAACGGGCACGCCACAAACCGCGTAGCGGACAGGCCGGACCGGCCCACATATCCGTGCGCCAGGCCTCGGCCGGCCACGTACAACTCGCCGACCACGCCCTCGGGCACGGGCCGCAGCCACCCGTCCAGCACGAAGAAGCCCAGGTGGGCCAGCGGGACGCCGATCGGGCTGGCATTGCTGTCGACATCCCCATCGACGATCTCGCGGAACGAGGCGTGCACCGTGGTCTCGGTGATCCCATACATATTGATCAACCGCGGCAACCCCGGATGATGGTGCAGCCACTTGCCCAACCGGTGCGGCTCGAGGGCCTCCCCGCCGAACACCACCGTCTGCAACTTCAGCTGCTGGCCCAGCTCCGGCGCCAACGAATCGGCGGTCTGCAACGCATAAAACGCCGACGGCGTCTGACTCAGCACGCTGACCTGTTCCCGGACCAGCATCGCGTGCAGCTCTTCGGGCGAGCGGACCACCGCATCGGGAACGATCACCAGCCGGCCGCCGTACAACAGCGACCCGAAGATCTCCCACACCGAGAAGTCGAAGGCCAGCGAGTGGCACTGCGTCCACACCTGCCCCAGCGCCAGCTGCGCGTCCAAGGATTCCAGCAGCTGAGTCACGTTGCGGTGCGGCACCGCCACGCCCTTGGGGGTGCCGGTGGTCCCGGACGTATAGATGATGTAGGCGATGTTGTCCGGGGAAGGCGCGGGCAGCCCGTCGGTGGACTGGGAGGCGACGGCGGGATCGTCGAACTCGATGACGTCCAGGTTTTGTCCGTCGAGCCGTGACCGCACCTCCGCGGTGGTGACGGCGGCGATCGGCGCCGCGTCGCCGAGCACGAAGTCGATGCGCGCCGCCGGCACCGTCGGGTCGACGGGCAGGTAGGCCGCCCCGGTCTTGAGCACCGCCAGGATGGCCACGACGGCCTCGGCAGTCCTGGGGAACAGCACCGCGACGCGCTCCCCTGGGCCGGCACCCCGGCTCACCAAGAGGTGGGCCAAGCGGTTCGCCGCTTCCTCGACCTCGCCGTACGTCCAGGACCGGTCACCGTCGGTGATGGCCATCGCCTCGGGCGCGCGGGCCGCTTGCGCGGCGAACAGCTCCGGGATGGACGCCAACTTGGGTGCCGGCTCGGCCAGCACCGGCCGGTTGCCCCAGTCGTCCAGCCGGGTGTGCTCGTTGGCGTCGAGCAGGTCGATCGCGGACAGCCGCCGGGAGGGATCGGCGGTCATGGCCACCATGACCTGCTGCAGCCGGTCGATCAGCGTCTCGATCGCGGCGGGGTTGAACACCTCGGTGTCGAACTCGACGCGCAGGCTCAATTCGTGACCCGGGGAGGCCACCACGGACAGCGGGTAGTGGTTGTACTCCCGGCTGCTGAAGTCGGTGACGGCCAGCTCGTGGACGCCCAGCAGCGCGCCCGCGTCGATCGGATAGTTCTCGTAGAGGAAGAGGGTGTCGAACAACTGGTCGTGTCCGGTGACCCGGTGGATTTCGGGCAGCGCCAGGTGCTCGTAGTCGACGGTGTCGTTGTGCAGGCGCTGCAGCTGGTCGAGCAGGTCGGCGACGGTGGTCGTCGCGGTGATGGCGGCCCGCACGGGAACGGTGTTGATCAGCAGGCCCACCATCGCGTCCGCGCCGGGCAGTTCGGTGGGACGCCCCGAGACCGCGGTGCCGAAGGCCACGTCATGCTGGCCGGTCAGCCAGGTCAGCAGTTGGGTCCACGCTCCCTGCAGCACGGTGCTGATGGTGGTGCGGCACGAGCGCGCCAGCTCGCCCAGCGCGCGGGTGGTGTCGGCGGGCACATGGAAGGCGGCGACGCCGCGGCGCCCGATCTGTCCGAGCGGGCCGACCAGGGTGGGGGTCTCGAACCCGGCCAGCGCCTGGGCCCAGGCCGCCTGCGCGGCGGCGCGGTCCTGTCTGGTCAGCCAGGTGACGAAACTGCGGTACGACGGGGCTGCGGGCAACCGCTCGCCGTAGTAGCTGGCGAAGACTTCCTGTAGCAGCACGGGCAGCGACCAGCCGTCCACCACGATGTGGTGAATGGTGAGCACGACCCGGTGCCGGTCGGGCGCCGTGCGGATAAGCGCGCCCCGGAACGACGGCTGGCCGGCCAGGTCGCACACCGCGGCGCGTTCCTCGGCGCACAGCCGCTCGACCTGCTCGTCGACGTTGCCGCCGTCCAATTCGACGTAGCGCCAAGCCATTTCGGGCTCGGCGGGGATGACCTGGACGGGCTCGCCGAAGTCTTCGGAGAAGCGGGCGACCAGGTTGGGGTGGCGCTTGACGGCGGTGTGCACCGCGGCGCGCAGGCGCTGCGGGTCCAGGGCGCCGCTGACGGTGATCCCGAGCTGCACCGCATACAGGTCGTCGAGGTCCTGCGCGAAAGCGGTGTGGAACAGCAGGCCCTGCTGGACCGGGGTCAGCGGCAGCACGTCGGCGACGCCGCCTTGCCGGCACAGGTCGTCGATCTGCTGCTGACTCAGATGCGCGGGGGCGATGTCGGACGGGGTCAGCCCACCGCCACCGGCCTTGACGTGCGCGCAGATTCCGGACAGAGCCTCAAACCACAACTGGCTCAAGCGATTAACGCGCTCGTGGTCGAGCGCCGACGGGGCCCAGGTCCAGTTGGCCTGCAGGTGCGGGCCGGCCTCGGTGTCCATGGTGCCGGCGTTGAGTTCGACGGTGTGCGCCAACGGCATGGGCACCGCGGTGGCGACCGCGGCAACGGCCAGGCTGTCGTGGCTGACGCGCCACAGGTCCTCGGAGAGGTCGGCGCCCGCGCCGAGCCGGCCGAGGTAATTGAACCCGATCACCGGGTCGGCCCCGTCCAGGTCCACCTCGGCGTTGAGGTAGCGCAGCAGGCCGTAGGTCAGGCCGTCGGGCAGGGCGCGCAGCTGTTCCTTGGCGTCCTTGATCACCGCGCCCAGCGCGGCCTCGCCGGCCACCACCTGCGACCAGTTCAGCCGGCCACCCTTCAATGCCACCGGGTACTTGGTGGTGAACCAGCCCACCGTGCGCGACAGGTCGACCCGCGCAGCCAGCTCCTCCTGACGCCCGTGACCCTCCACGTCGATGCCGATCGGAGTCGCGCCGGTCCCCAGGAATTCGGCGAACGCCAACCCGAAAGCGATCAACAGGATGTCGCCCACGCCGGCGTGGAACGCGGCCGGCACCTCACCGAGCAGCAGCCGGGTCGTCTCCACGTCCAGCGAGACGGACAGCTGACCGGCGTTGACGTACGTGTCGACGTCGGGTTGCACCGCCGGCAACGCGGCCGGGGTGGTCGCCACCTGCCGCCATTCGTCGGCCCGCGCCACCACGTCGGGACGTTGCGCGTACTCCTGAAGCAGCGACGACCACCGGGCGAACGACGTCCCGGGCGCCGGCAAAGCGATGGGCTGCCCGTTGTGGTGCTGGGCCCACGCGATGTTGAAGTCTTCCAACAGGATTCGCCACGACACCCCGTCGACGGCCAGGTGGTGGATGATCAGCGCCAGCTGGCCCGCGGACTCCGCCCACGCCGCACTGACCATGACACCGGCGGCCGGGTTCAACCGCGACCGTGCCTCCGCGAGCGCCTCGTCGGACAACGCGTCGACGACATGCACGCAACCGCGCGCGTCCACGGAGCCGACCTCGGGCACCTGCAGCGACCAGCCGCCGGCGCCGTCGTCGTCGGCGCGCAGCCGCAGGGCGGCATGCCGGTCCAGCAGCGCCTGCAGCACCACCACCACGTCGGCCTCGGTCGCCCCGGCCGGGGCCGACACCACCATGGTCTGGTTGAACTGCTCGATGGGGCCGTCGATGCTCTGAAGCCACCGCATGATCGGGGTCGCGACGACCGGCCCGACGCCGTCGTCGCCGGCGCCGGCGGCGCCGTCGGCGGCCACCTCGGCCACCCGGGCCAGCCGGGAAACCGTCTGCTCGACGAACACGTCACGAGGCCGGAACAGGATGCCGGCCGCGCGGGCCCGGGCCACCACCTGCATCGACAAAATGCTGTCGCCACCCAGGTCGAAGAACGACGCGTCCACCCCGACCCGCTCCAGCCCCAGCACCTGGGCGTAGATGTCGGCCAGCAGCTCCTCGACGGCGTCGCCGGGAGCGCGGTATTCGGCGGTGGCGTATTCGGGGGCCGGCAGCGCTCGCCGGTCGAGCTTGCCGTTGCCGGTCAACGGCAGGGCGTCCAGCACCACCACCGCGGCCGGCACCATGTACGGCGGGAGGCGGTCGGCCAGCGCGGCCCGGATCGCGGCCGGATCGGCCGTCCCGGTGATGTACCCCACCAGGCGCTTGTCGCCGGGCCGGTCCTCGCGGGCGATCACGGCCGCCTGGTCCACCCCGTCGAGGCCCTTGAGCACCGATTGGATCTCGCCGAGCTCGATGCGGTAGCCACGGATCTTGACCTGCTCGTCGGAGCGGCCGAAGTACTGCAGCTGCCCGTCCTCGCCCCAGCAGACCAGGTCGCCGGTGCGGTACATCCGCGCCCCCGGACCGCCGAACGGGTTGGCGACGAAGCGGGAGGCCGTCAGGCCGGGCCGGCGCACGTACCCGATCCCGACGCCGCGGCCCGCCAGGTACAGCTCTCCGACGACGCCGGCCGGAACCGGCTGTAACCACTTGTCCAGCACGAACATCGCCGCGCCGGCGATCGGCGAACCGATCGGCACCACGGCGGATCCCGCGGTCAGCGGCTTGCTGATCGACGCGCACACCGTGGTTTCGGTCGGGCCGTAGGCGTCGAGCATCACCCGCCCGGGCGCCGCCCACCGGTTGACCACGTCGGCCGGGCAGGCCTCGCCGGCCACCACCAGGGCGGTGGACTCCAACCCGTCCGCCGGCAACATCGCAACCGAGGACGGGGTCTGGGTGAGGACGCTGACCTTCTCCGCGACCAGCAGGTCGTGCAGGTCCTGCGGGGAGCTCGCCACCGACTCGGGCACCACCAGCAGGCGCCTGCCGCGCAGCAGGGCGCCGAAAATCTCCCACACGGAGAAGTCGAAGGCCGCGGAGTGGCATTGCGTCCACACCTGTCCCTTCGGCAGGCCGGCGTCCAGCGACTCGATCAGCCAGGTGACGTTGAGATGAGGAATGGCAACGCCTTTGGGGGTTCCGGTGGTTCCGGAGGTGTAGATGATGTAGGCGATGTTCTCCGCGGCCGGCGCGGGCAGCGCGGTGTTGGGCTGGGTCTCGACTGCGGGGTCGTGCACGTCGACGACCAGCAGGTCACGCCCCTCGAGCCGCGAACGCAGATCCGCCAGGGTGATCACGGCGCTCACCGCCGCGTCCTCGAGCACGAACTCCATGCGCGCCGCGGAGTGCGCCGGGTCGATCGGCACGTAGGCCGCTCCGGTTTTGAGCACCGCGAGCATCGCCACGACCGCGTCGGCGCAGCGGGGGAACATCACCGCTACGCAGTCACCCGGCCCCACCCCATGTCCGGCCAGCAGGTGCCCCAGCCGGTTGGACGCCTCGTCGAGTTCGGCATAGGTCAACGACTTGGCGGAGCAGGTCACCGCCAGTGCGTCGGGCGCGGCCTGCACGTGCTCGGCGAACGCCACCGGGATCGACACCGGCGCGGGCACCGGCTCGGTCAAGGCCGCCCGGTTGCTCCACTCGTCCAGCCTGGCCGGCTCGTCGGCGGCCAGCAGGTCGATCGAGGACAGCCACCGCTCCGGGTCGGCGGTCATCTCCTCCAGCACCTGCTGCATCCGCGCCGCGAGGTCGGCGACGCCGAAGTCCGCGAACGGCTGGCCCGGTCCGGCGGTGGACAGGAAAAGCTGGTCGCCCGCGCCGAGGAAGAACAGACTGAAATGCCCCACGGGCCCGTGGTTGGTGTAGGTGGCCGTTGCCGGGGAGCCGGCCAGGTCCAGGGTCAGCCGCATCGGGATGAAGTTGATGCCGACCCGGGTCGCGGCCTGCCTCAGCCCGTCGCTTTCGAGGGTGTGCACAGGAAATCGCTGATGGTGCAACAACTCCCGGATCCGGATGTCGACATGCTTGCAGAAATCGGCGACAGTCGACGTGGGGGACGTGCTCAGGACCAGCGGCACGACGCCGGCGAACATCCCGGGCAGGGTCTTCGATTCCGGACGCACCCGCCGGCTCACCGGGAAGTCGAGGGCCACCTCCGAACCGCTCCCCGACCACGCCCGCACCAGGAGCGCGCAGGCGGCGGTGGTAACGGAGAACCGGCGGATGCCCAGCTTCTTGGACAGTTCCTTGATCCGGGTGGTGACGGAGGGGTCCAACTGGACGGACGCCGACGGCGAGTAATGGTCCTTGCCGCGCGGGCCGTCGGTGGGCCGCTCGACCCATCCGCTTTCGGGCGGAAGGTTGTTGCTCCAATACTCCTGATCTTCCAGATACTCGGCGGACGCTTCGTATTCGGCCTCCAGGTTCACCAAATCCTGCGTCGATCCGAAATAGGCGTCGGGAATGGGCTTTCCGGCCACCATGGCCGAATAAATGGTCGAAACCCGACGGCAGACCAGCGCCATACCCAATCCATCAATTGCTATGTGGTGGCAGCAACCGAACAAATAAAACTCTTCGGCCTGTGTCTGGAATAACACGAATTTGAAGAGCTGACCGTTCAACGCCATCGGGGTGCGCTGGATCGACGACGACATCGCGCGGGCTTCCGCCACGGGGTCGGGCGAGGCCGTGAGGTCGTGGAAGGTCAGCTCGATGTGCGGGTAATCGATCGGTTTCTGGACAACCTGGCCGTCCACCTCGAAGAACGACACCCGGCCGGATTCGGCCTCCGCCACCGCCTGCGTGATGGCGCGCTCGAGGGCCGCACGGTCTACCGGGCCCTCGATCTTCACCAAGAGCCCGAGTTGCCACTCCGTGCCGACGTAGCCCGTTTCCTGCGAAAGCCAGATGTCCAGCTGCCCGCGCGTCAGCGGAAGTGCGCGATCACCATCTCCCATCGACTCCCCCAAAGCTCCACCCGCCCCATACCCCGACTCGTTACTGCTCAAAACCCCGGCCCGTTGCGAGCTTGTCCCGCAGGCTCTTTGGCCGAATGTCGGGCCAGTTCTGTTCGATGTACTCCAGGCACGCGGCCCGGTCCGTCTCCCCGTACACCACTCGCCAGCCGGCGGGAACGTCGGCGAAGGCCGGCCACAGGCTGTGTTGCTCCTCGTCGTTTACCAAGACGTAAAAACTACCGTTGTCGTCGTCGAACGGGTTGATGCTCACAATTCTCCAGAGACGTCTAGTTGACACGAGTGGAACGGTTCCAAACCATACTGGAGGCACCACCGTGCGTCCGAGGTTTGGACAAAGTTCCCCGTGCGACCTCTCAGGCTCTTAACGCTGCCTAAAAATTGGGCTGGTGCAGGCTGCGCAGCTGCCGCCGTTGGCTGCTGTGAGCTGCGACAATGGCTTACCGATGCGGCTCGCGATTGGGCTGGCTCGGCCTTCGAGGACGATGCAATTGTGGGTGCTTGTCGTCGCTCAGCCTACCGACCCGAAAGCCGCCGGGAAAATCACCACGCGGGGGGCCCGCGACGACGCCGGCGGCGCCGCGGAAGCGGGCCTGGGGGCCCACCCGGCCGCGGGCCGCCCGGAGGTCCGTCGGGGCGCCCGTGTGGGACCCGTCCGGCCGGCGGTCGACGTGCGTTACGCACGCGGTATGCATTACGATCCCGTATCTCCTCATCGAAGGCCCGATACGGAGAGGATCGGCGTGGTTTACTCATGAAGACACTGGTCACGCCCGCCGGGGGGCAGGGCTCGTACGAGGTACCGAAGAACGACTAGGCTGCGACGTACACCGCGTTCGATGTGCCGCAGGCCGGCGTCGCGATCGCCATGTAACAGTTTGTCCGGGCCGGCGGATATGGCAAGAGACGTCCGAATGGGGTAGAAGGGGGTGCGGTGGTCGAACCCGACGTGCGGGCCCGGCCCGATATCGCCATCACGAAAGGCCGCGACATTAGCCAACCGCCTAGTGGTCGACGCCGTTTTCTGCTCTTTGGTCGCCGATCGTCAGCCGACGCGACCGGACGGCGCACCATTCCGCGGGAGAACCGGAGAAGCCAGGAACCGGTGCTTCTGCAATTCCTGAAGCATGCGTGGATTCCGTTGGTCATCGTGGCGGTCGTCGCGGCCGGCGGTTTGACCGTTTCGCGCCTGCACGGAATTTTCGGATCGGAAAAGCGCCCGTCTTATGCCGACACCCGACAGCAAGACACCAAACCGTTTAACCCCAAGCACGTGAAGTACGAGGTTTTCGGCCCTCCCGGGACCACGGCCGACATCAGCTATTTCGACGCCAACGGCGAGCCGCAGCACATCAACGGAATACCCCTCCCGTGGACCTTCGACATCGCCACCAACCTCCCATCCATCGTGGGAAACGTTGTGGCACAAGGCGATAGCGAAAGTCTCGGTTGCCGTATACTCGTGGACGGCGTGGTCAAAGCCGAGAGGATCTCGAACGAGATGAATGCCTTCACCTATTGCGTGCTGACGGCGACATGAGTAACCGGGATTTGGCGACGGAACCGACGTCTCCGCCATTCTTCGCACGGATGATCCGCCGATTCTCCGTGCCGATCATTTTGGGATGGCTGGCGATCGCCGTCCTCATCAGCATCGGCGTTCCGTCCCTGGAGCAGGTCGAGCAAGAACGCGCCGTACCGCTGAATCCGATCGGCGCGCCGTCGTTCAAGGCGATGGAACGCCTGGGCACCGATTTCAAGGAAACCAACACCGGCGCTCTGGCCATGATCCTGCTGGAGGGTCAGCAGCCCCTCGGCGACGATGCGCACCTGTATTACGACCGGCTCGTCAAGCAGTTGGAAGCCGATCACCAGCACGTCCAGCACGTCCAGAATTTCTGGGGCGACCCGCTCACCAGGGGCGCCGCGCAAAGCGCCGACGGCAAGGCCGCCTATGTGCAGGTGAACCTCAACGGCATCCAGGGCGGCAGCGCCGGCGACCAGTCCGTGGCGGCGATCCGCAAGATCGTGCAGCAGGCGGACCCGCCGCCGGGTCTCAAGGTCTACGTCACCGGTCCCGCGCCGATCATCGCCGACATGAACATCGCCGGGCAGAAGACCGTCGCGCTGGTCACCCTGGTGAGCCTGGCGGTCATCTTCATTACCCTGCTGCTGGTCTATCGGTCGGTCGTCACCGTGGTTCTTCTGCTATTGATAGTCGGGCTGGAATTGCAGATCGCCCGCGGAATGGTCGCATTACTGGGCCATTTGGGCATCGTCGGCCTTACCACCTTCGCCGTCAACCTATTGGTGGCCGCGGTGATTGCCACGGGAACGGACTACGGAATATTTTTCGTCGGCCGATATCAAGAGGCGCGATGGGCCGGTGAAAGCCGGGAAATGGCCTTCTTCACCACCTACGCCAGCGTGGCCAAGGTGGTCCTGGCCTCGGGCCTGACCATTGCCGGGGCCGTCCTGTGCCTCAGCTTCACCCGGTTGCCCTATTTCCAGCCCCTCGGCATTCCCTGCGCCGTCGGCATCTCGATCGCCGTACTCGTGGCTTTGACGCTGGGTCCGGCGCTGATCGCCGCGGGCGGCCGCTTCGGGCTGTTCGAGCCCAAGCGGGCGATCACGGTGCACCGTTGGCGCCGGATCGGCACGGCCATCGTCCGGTGGCCCGCGCCGATTCTCATCGCAACGATGGCCGTCGCGCTCATCGGGTTGCTGACGCTGCCGAACTACCGGCCCAGCTACGACGACCAAAAGTTCATTCCCGCAAGCATTCCCGCGAACGTGGGGTTTGCGGCCGCCGAGCGGCACTTCCCCGGGTCGCGGATGGCGATGCCCGAGATCCTCTTGGTCGAGACCGATCACGATTTGCGCAATCCGGCCGACATGCTGGTGATCAACAAGCTCGCCAAGGGCGTGCTCGCGGTCCCGGGCATCGCGTCGGTGCAGACCGTCACCCGCCCCGAGGGGGTACCGCTTCAGCACACGACGATTCCCTGGATCGTCAGCATGGGGCAGGCCAGCCAGCTGCAGAACATGGCGTTCCAGAAGGACCGCATGGACGACATGCTCAAGCAGGCCAACGAGATGGGCAAGATGATCGCCGTCATGCAGCACATGCTGGACCTGATGCGCGAGCTGGTCGCCACGACTCATCAGATGGTCGCCAAGACGCACGAAATGCAGGAAATCACAAGCGAATTGCGCGACCACATCTCGGACTTCGAGGACTTCTTCCGACCGGTCCGCAGCTACTTCTATTGGGAGCGGCACTGCTACGACATCCCGATCTGCTTCTCGTTCCGATCCATCTTCGACGCGATCGACGGCGTTGACGAGGTCAACGACAAGTTGCGCGATCTGGTCGGCAACCTCGATCAGCTCGACGCGCTGCTGCCGCAACTGGTGATGCAGATCCCGCCGATGATCGAGACCATGCAGAGCATGCGCACCATGATGCTGACCATGCACAGCACCATGTCCGGCGTGATGGGACAGATGGATTCGAGCGCCAAGGACCCCAGCGCCATGGGGCAGGCCTTCGACGCGTCCCGCAACGACGACTCCTTCTACCTGCCGCCGGGCATCATCAACGGCTCGGACGCCTTCAAGCGGATCATGAGCGTGTTCCTGTCACCGGACGGCAAGGACGTTCGCCTGCTCATCTCGCAACGCGGTGACCCGGCGACGCCCGAGGGGCTCTCGCGTGTCGAGGCGATAAAGACGGCGGCCGAGGAGTCGCTCAAGGGCACGCCGCTGGAGAATTCAAAGATCTATCTCACCGGCACCGCATCGATCACCAAGGACTTGGTGGACGGTTCGAAATTCGACCTGCTGATCGCCGGGGTCTCCGCGCTCTGCCTGATCTTCATCATCATGCTGATCATGACGCGAAGTTTCATCGCCGCCATGGTCATCGTCGGCACGGTATTGCTTTCGCTGGGAGCCTCATTCGGTCTGGCGGTGCTCGTCTGGCAGGACATTCTGCACATCCAGTTGCACTGGACCGTGCTATCCACCTCGGTGATCGTGCTGCTAGCGGTCGGGTCTGACTACAACCTGCTTCTCGTCTCACGAATGAAGGAGGAGATCGCCGCCGGCATCAACACCGGCATCATTCGCGCGATGGCCGGTACCGGAAAGGTCGTGACCAACGCGGGCTTGGTGTTCGCGTTCACCATGGCCTCGATGGTGGCGAGCGACCTGCGCAGCATCGGTCAGGTCGGTACCACCATCGGTATGGGCCTGCTGTTCGACACGCTGATCGTCCGCGCGTTCATGACGCCGTCGGTCGCCGCGTTGCTCGGACGCTGGTTCTGGTGGCCGCAACAGGTGCGTCCCCGCCCGGCCAGTTCCATGCTGCGGCCGACCGGTCCCCGCCCGTTGGTTCGTTCCCTGTTGCTGAAGCAGCCGCTCTGAGCGGCGGGTCCAGTTGAGTAACGGGACGGCGCAATCGTGGGGAACATCGTGACGCAGGACAGCAGCGGCCGTTTGGGGTCCGCATGACCACCGAACGGACCCGGCACCCCGTCGTCGCGCGGTCGATCCGCCGGCTCGCGGTGCCGATCATCCTCGCGTGGGTGGGCCTGACGCTGGTGGTCACCCTGTTCGTGCCGTGGCTGGAGACCGTCGGTCGGGAGCATTCCGTTCCGTTGGCCCCGCAGGATGCGCCGGCCGTACAGGCGATGCAGCGCATGGGGCGGGACTTCAAAGAGTCGGACTCGGACAGCTTCGCGATGCTCGTGCTGGAGGGGCAGTCGCAGCTCGGTGACGACGCACATGAGTATTACGACCATTTGGTCCGGGAGCTCAAGGCCGACCCCAAGCACATCGAGCACGTGCAGGATCTGTGGGGCGATCGGCTCACCGCGGCGGGCGCGCAAAGCCCGGACGGCAAGGCCGTTTACGTCCAGTTGAACCTCGCCGGCAACCAGGGCACCACCCTGGGCCAGGACTCGATCGCCGCGGTCCGGCAGATCATCGCGAAGAATCCGCCGCCCCCCGGGCTCAAGGCCTATGTCACCGGTCCGGCCGCACTGATTTCGGACATGCAGAGCAGTGGTGACCGCTCCATCCTGAAGATGACGCTGATCGGCGCCGTCATCATCTTCGCCGTCCTGATGTTCGTTTACCGCTCGATCACGACCGTGATCATGTTGCTGTTGACGGTCGGGATCGAGGTCTTCGCCGCCCGCGGGATCATCGCCTTCCTCGGCGACAACGGCGTGGTTCAGCTGTCCACGTTTGCCATCAACCTGCTGGTGGCGCTCGCGATGGCCGCCGGCACGGACTACGGGATCTTCTTCTTCGGCCGGTACCAGGAGGCGCGGCAGGCCGGCGATGACCGCGAAACCGCGTTCTACACCACCTATCAGGGGGTGGCCCCGGTCGTCTTGGGGTCCGGTTTGACGATCGCCGGCGCGATGTTGTGCCTGAGTTTCACGCGGATGCCCATCTTCCAGACCATCGGTGTGCCCTGTGCGGTGGGCATGTTCGCTTCGGTCGTGATCGCGCTGACGCTGGTGCCGGCGGTGCTGACGCTCGGCAGCGGCTTCGGCCTGTTCGACCCCGCGCGCCAGATCGGCTTCGGCCGGTGGCGCCGGATCGGCACCGCGATCGTCCGCTGGCCCCTGCCCATCCTCGTCGCGACCATCGCCATCGCATTGGTCGGTCTGGTCACGCTGCCCGGCTACAAGACCAGCTACAACGACCGGCTGTACATCCCCCGCGACATCCCGGCAAACGTCGGCTATGCGGCCGCCGACCGCCACTTCTCCCAGTCGCGGATGATGCCGGAGATCCTCATGATCGAAGCCGACCACGACATGCGAAATCCCGCGGATTTCCTTGTGCTGCACCGCCTGGCCAAGGGCATCTTCAACGTCAAGGGGATCTCGCGCGTGCAGGGCATCACCCGCCCCGAGGGGACGCCGATCCAGCACACCTCGATCCCGTTCCTGCTGAGCATGCAGAACGCGACGATGAGTCAGGACATCAGATACGTCCAGGCCCGCACGAAAGACATGCTCGCGCAAGCAGATTTGATCGGCCAGCAGATCGCGACGATGAAGCGCCTGTACGAATTGCAGAAGAAACTCACCGGCATCACGCATGACTCGATCATGAAGACCCACGAGATGACGGTCATCGTCAACGAGTTGCGCGACGACATGGCGAATTTCGAGGACTTCTTCCGGCCCATCCGCAGCTATTTCTACTGGGAACGGCACTGCTACGACATCCCGATCTGTTGGTCGCTGCGCGCCATCTTCGAAACCTTTGACGGCGTAGACATTTTGAGCGACAAACTCAAGGATCTCCTCGTCGACCTCGACCACATGGATCGGCTGATGCCGGAGCTGCTCGCGCAATATCCGCCGATGATCGCCATGGCCGAGGACATGAAGGCGATGCTGCTGACCAACTACAGCACCATGTCGGGCGTCATCGGGCAGATGACCAGTAACAGCAAGGACGCCATGGCCATGGGCGAGGCGTTCGACGCGGCCAAGAACGACGATTCCTTCTATCTGCCGCCCGAGATCTTCAACAACGCCGACTTCAAGAAGGCGATGGCCAACTTCTTGTCCCCGGACGGGAAGGCGGCGCGGTTCATCATTTCGCACCGGGGCGACCCCGCCACGCCGGAGGGCGTGGGGCGGATAAACCAGATCCGCACGGCGGCCGAGGAGGCGCTGAAGACGACCCCGCTGGAGAGCGCCAAGATCTACATTGCCGGGACGGCGTCGACTTTCAAGGATTTCCGGGACGGATCCCAATACGACCTGTTCATCGCCGGGGTGGGTGCGCTCTGCCTGATTTTCATCATCATGCTCATCATCACGCGAAGTTTCGTGGCCGCCTTGGTGATTGTGGGCACGGTCGCAGTTTCGCTGGGCGCCTCGTTCGGCATGTCGGTGCTCATCTGGCAGTACGTGCTGGGCGTCAAGCTGCACTGGATGGTGCTGCCGATGTCGGTGATCGTCCTGTTGGCGGTTGGGTCTGACTACAACCTGCTGCTGGTGTCCCGGATGAAAGAGGAGATCGGCGGCGGAATCCGGACGGGCATCATCCGGGCAATGGGCGGCACCGGCAAGGTCGTGACGAACGCGGGCTTGGTGTTCGCGTTCACCATGGCCTCGATGGTGGCGAGCGACCTGCGAATCATCGGTCAGGTGGGTACCACCATCGGCCTCGGGCTGTTGTTCGACACCCTGGTGGTGCGGTCGTTCATGACACCCACCATCGCCGCCCTGCTGGGGCGCTGGTTCTGGTGGCCACAGGTGGTGCGTCCGCGCCCGGCCAGCCGGATGCTTCGGTCCGAGGGGCCGCGCCCGTTGGTGCGCTCGCTGCTGCACCGTGAATCCGACTACGACGAAACGCCGACGGCGGAGATCCCGGTCTCGAGGCCGTCCCGCTAGGCGGGTGTCGCCCGCCCGGCCGCCGCTGCCGCCAAAACCGCAACCGGCACCGGTGATCCAGAGATAATGACCGATATCCCTGCAAGTCGATCTGGACGCCCGAAACCTAGGACCGCAATGAAGTTTGCCCTGGCCTGCTACGGAACTCGCGGCGATGTCGAGCCTTCGGTGGCGGTCGGCCGGGAGCTGCTCCGCAGGGGGCACGAGGTGCGCCTGGGGGTGCCCCCCGAACTCGTCGGCTTCGCCGAGACCGCCGGGCTGACGGCGGTCCCCTACGGCCCGGAAGTGCATGACTTCCTCGACGAGCAGTTTCTGCGCAACATGTGGACGGATTTCTTCCGCAACGCGTGGAAGATCCGCGATCCGATCAGGCTGGTGCTCAAGGTCTGGGACCCGATCATCCGCTATTGGGACGACATCAACGGCGCGCTGCTGTCGCTGGCGGACGGCGCCGACATGCTTTCCAGCGGCCTCAATTTCGAGCAGGCCGCCGCGAATGTTGCTGAGTACTACGACATTCCGTTCGCCACCATGCACCACTTCCCCATGCGGCCCAACGGGCAGCTCGTGCCGACCATTCCGGCGCCCGTGGTCCGCTCCACCATGACGCTGGTCGATTGGCTGTTCTGGCGCTCGACGAAGGACGTCGAGAACGCGCAGCGCCGCGAATTGGGCCTGCCGCGGGCGACCCGTCCGGCGCCCCGCCGGATCGCCGAACGCCGATCCCTGGAAATCCAGGGCTACGACGACGTGTGCTTTCCCGGGCTGGCGCGGGAATGGTCGAAATGGGACGGCCGCCGGCCCTTTGTCGGCGCCCTGACCATGGAGATGACGACCGACACCGACGATGAGGTCGCCTCGTGGATAGCCGCGGGAACACCGCCGATTTGCTTCGCCAGCGGCAGCATCCCGGTCGAATCCCCCACCGAGATGGTCGAGATGATCAGCACCGCCTGCACGCAATTGGGCGAACGCGCACTGATCTGCGCCGGCGGGTCGGATTTCAGCGAAGTCCCGCACTTCGACCACGTCAAGGTGGTCGGCCCCGTCAATTACGCGGCCGTCTTCCCCGCCTGCCGCGCGGTCGTCCACCATGGCGGATCGGGCACCACGGCCGCCAGCCTGCGCGCCGGAGTTCCGACGTTGATCCTCTGGAGCTCGGCGGATCAGCCCTACTGGGGGGCCCAGGTCAAGCGACTGGAAGTCGGTACGGCCCGGCGCTTCTCGAAGACCACCAGCAAATCCCTGGTGGCAGACCTGCGGCAAACCCTTACCCCGTCCTACGCCACCCGGGCCCGCGAGATCGCCACCCGGATGACCAAGCCCAGCGAAAGCGCCGCCATGGCCGCCGACCTCTTCGAAGCGATGGCCGGCCGGCCGCGTTAAGGCACGCCGCACGCCGTCTATTTCCCCTATCGACCGATTGGGTTTCAACTGGCGAAACAGGGTACAGATTCGGCAAACGTTGACAGAATGGCTTCCTGGAAACCTCAGAAGGGTGCTAACGGCATAACTTGGGGGCTAGGCTCATGAACCTAAGTACTGGTCCGGGATTCCTGGATGCGGGTGGGCCTGACAGTGTGAGGGGGAAGTATTGACTCAGCGTAGTTGCCGCGTCTGCGGCGGTGATCTCCGTGAGGTACTCGACCTCGGACGCCAGCCAGTCTCGAATGCCTTCGTGAAACCCGAAGAGACCGCCAAGGTGCCGTTTTTTCGGCTCGTGGTGGGCCTCTGCACGTCGTGCACGATGGTGCAGCAACTAGACGAGGTTCCGCCCAGCCAGATGTTTCGCGCGGACTACCCGTACCGCGCGTCGGGATCCGCGGTGATTCGCAAGCATTTCGAGGACGTCGCCAGGTGGATCATCAGCGTAATCCCCGACGATGAGAACCGGTTCGTCGTCGAAATCGGCAGCAACGACGGCGTCATGCTGAAGACCCTCAGCGACGCCGGGGTGCGGCACCTGGGCGTCGACCCGGCCGCCGGGGCGGGCGACGTCGCCCGCGCGCACGGCGCCCGGGTCCGCACGGATTTCTTCGACGAGTCGACCGCGGCCGACATCCGCGAGAAGGAAGGCCCGGCAAGCCTGATCTTTTCGGCGAACACGATCAGTCACATCTCTTACCTGGACTCGATCTTCCGCGGGGCGGAGCTGCTGCTGGCGCCGGACGGGCTGTTCGTGTTCGAGGACCGCTACCTCGCCGACATCCTGCGGTGCGTCTACTTCGACCAGATCTACGACGAGCACTTCTATCTGTTCTCCGTCCGCTCGGTGCAGGCGTTGGCGGCGCGCTTCGGCCTGGAATTGGTTGACGTCGAACACCTCCCCCTGCACGGCGGTTCCATCCGCTACACCGTCGCCCGCGCGGGCAACCGGCAGCCCAGCCCCGCCGTGGCGGAATTCCTGGCCCAGGAAAAGGCCGACGGGATCGCCGAGGAGGCGACGTTCGTCCAATTCTCCGAGGACATCAACCGCATCCGCAAGGACCTGGTGACCCTGCTGCGCGATCTGCGGTCCGACGGCCGGCGAGTCGTCGGGTACGGCGCCACGTCGCGCAGCGCCACGGTCATGAACTATTGCCACATCGACTCGGAACTGCTTCCGATGGTGTGCGATTCGACCCCGGAGAAGCAGGGCCGGCTGACACCGGGCTCAAAGGTCCCGGTGTGCCCGCCGGAAGTCTTCTCCCACCCCTACCCGGACTACGCGCTGCTGTTCGCGTGGAACCACGCCGACGAGATCATGGCGAAGGAACAAGCCTTCCACGAAAAGGGCGGGCGCTGGATCCTGTACTCGCCCAAGGTCCATATCGTCTGATGCGCCGCCGGCTCACTGCGCAGGTTTGATCAGCAGGCCCTGGCCGGTGGGCAAAGTGCAGATCGGCACGCCCAATTCGCCCGCCAGGGCGTCCATGGCCAGGCGCTGCTCTTCGTGCCCGTGGTAGGCGTAGTCGTCCAGCAGCACGAAGGCGCCGGGCGAGAGCCGCGGCCAGAAGAACCGCAGCGCCGCGACCTCCGGTGGGGCACAGTTCATGTCGATGTGCAGGAAGGCCACCGTGCGCGCCTCGACCTGGTCGAGCGTCTCCGGGACCGGCCCGACGATGATGCGTTGGTTCTTCCATTGCGCGAAGTTGGCCCGCACACCCTCGACCCCGCTGACGTACATGCCGTTGCGAAGCTGCTGCTCGCTCCGCTCCAGCGCGCCGCCCCGGCGTTCGTCGGCGGTGACGTAACGCGGATCGATTCCGGCGAAAGTGTCGAGCAGATAAAAGGTCTTGCCCAGTCGATCCCAGTCGAGATACTCCATGATGGCGCTGCTCAAGAACCCGTAACTGACGCCGCACTCCACGAAATCACCGTCGAGCCGGCTGGCGTTGGTCGCCGCCCACAAACCGATGTGCGCGCGCCAATGCCACTGGTACCAGTCCTGGCCGCCCAGGGCGCGCGCACCGCGCTCGTAGGCGCGCTGGAACGCCGGATCCTCCATGAACGCGTGGCGGTGGAAACTGAACAACGCGTCGCTGGCGTACGCCTTCGGAAAAAGCTTGCGCGCGAGCCCATACTCCTTGCCCACCATCCATAGCCGGATGCGAGCGCCGGTCGACAGCCTGTTTGCCACGGCGGAAACGATAGCATCGGGATCCGTTGGCCTACCCGGGAACGCGGCGGGTTGGCCGGAGCGGCGGCGGCCGCCCCCCTTCACAGCACGCGTTGCCATCAGCGGCCGGACGCCGCGTCGGAAGCACGGCACGATGGCCGAAGCGTGAACCCCAGTGGCACAACGAATCCCGCAAGGAGGTTCGCGCCGCTCGCCAGAATCGCCGCTTCCTTACTTGACCCGCAGGACGAACCCGGTCTGGTCACCCCGGCCCTGGCGGTTCAGCGCCACCGCGCGCTTCTCCCAGTTCAAGAGCTGCCTGACCCCGAACATCCGAACCATGGCCCCAAGGCTGGTCATTTCGGTCAGCGCGATGTCGCGGCGGTTCGCCTCGCTTCCGATGAACGACCCCGAGCTCTGATCGTCGATGGCCTTCTCGACCCGCAGCCCGGCCCTGTCGGCCGCCACCGCCATACCCTTGCGGGACGGTATGCAAATGTGCTTGGGCGCATCGATGTTCATCCAGTTGGCCCGGTAGGTGTCCCAGACTTCGGACGAGGTGGTCGGCAGCCGGACCAGGCACAAGCCCGTGGGGGCCAGCCTCTCGTGCGCCGCCTTCAGCGTGGCGGTCAGGTCCGGGACGTGTTCGAGCGAATGGTTGAACATGATGACGTCGAACTCACCGGTCATCTCGTCCAGGTCCCGCTTCGCCAGGGGAACCCCGAGGGCCGTCTTGCCGTCGGCCTCGATGAACGGGTCGGCGCCGGACAGGTTCGTGAATCCGGCCCTGGCCAACCGGTCGAGCAGCGCGCCGCCACCACACCCCACGTCCAGAACCCGCGCGTCGAGCGAAACCCCTAGCTCGCCAAGCATTTTGACGACGTCGCCGCTGGCGTCGTGCGTTCCGATCAGGCTGCGCAGCCCGGGCGGCAGCGCCGAGACGAGCGTACCGACCAGGCGGCCGCCGGCGTGCAGGTCATGGCGGTCCTCCTGCGCGGTCAGCCATTGGAACAGCTTGGGCTGCGGCGCGACTTTGTAGGAGTAATAGTCCGAGGGGTAAAAGCGCATGAGTTCTTCACCCTCAAGCACTTTCGCGATCTGCAATGTGCCGCACTCGGCGCAGACGAAGTAATCGAATACTTCTCGGGTCCCGAAATACATCTCCCGAACGGGAACAATTTCGTGCGGACCATTCGATCCACATAGTTGGCACGGTTTGTTAACTTCGCTCACTTCGCCCTTCCCCATGAAGTTTTCGACGCCAGAAACGATACCGCCACGACCCGGGGTCCGTTGGCGATCTGCGAGACTCGACCGGCGGGGCCGATCCCCGACTCAGCCGCCAGCGCTGATCAGGCATAACGCCTCAGGCTGGCGAAATTTTCCGCGAGGTCCGCGGCCTTCGCGACGCTTTCGCTGGGACTCGTCATCCGGGTGGCGATCTCGCGGGCACGGGCGACGTAATCCGGCGCGAGAATGCGTCGCAGGTCCGTCACCAGTGATTTCCGCGTGGTGGCCGAAAATCGCCGAGTGGTGCCCACCTTCAATCGCTTGACCTGACCGCCCCACAGGGTTTGGTTGACGTCCATCGAAAGAATCAACGTGGGAACGCCGGCACGCAGGCTGGCGGCCGTGGTGCCCGAGCCGCCGTGGTGGACCACCGCGTGGCAGGCGGGGAAGATCTTCGCGTAATTCACCGCCCCCACCACCTTGACGTGGTCGAAGCTCGGCACGTCGCTGTAGTCGCTCGAACCGGCGCAGAGCAACGCCCGCTCCCCCAGCTCGCCGCAGGCGGAGGCGATCATCTGGACCGTCTCGGCCGGCGACGCCACCGGCATGCTGCCGAAGCCGAAGCAAATCGGCGGTGATCCCGCCGCGATCCACGAGGCGACGTCGTCGTCGAGTTCGGTGGTCAGCTCCATCGTCAGCGCCCCGACGAACGGCCGCTGGCCGTCCCACTTCGCCCATTCGGCGGCCAACCCCGGAAAACACGCCTCGTCGTAGGCCTGGATTTCCATCGCCCCCCGTCGGGCGATGCGCGCCGGCGAGGGACCCTTCGCCTTCGGCAGGCCGAGTTCGCGCCGCTGGGCATCCTCGGGCTTCTTGTTCAGGCGCCAGGCCAACCAGTCGAACGCCATCATGGCCGACCGACCCAACGGGGGCGGCAGGATCGAGACCAGCTGGCCGTTGGGCCGCATCGGGGCGTGGTGCAGCGTGGCCAACGGGATGTCGTAGTACTCGGCGACGTTGGCGGCGGGCTCCTGGTAACTCTGCCCGACCAGCAACAGGTCGGCCCCGTCGGCCAGCGACGTCAGCGTCGTCGTCATGTGGCCCCAGCATTGGTCGCTGAGGTCCCACATCTCGCGCCACAACCCGCGCAGCTCCCGGACCTTCCAGAACGCGCCGAAGAAAGACGTCCAGAAATTGCGGTACACGTCCAGCCACAGCTGGGTCTCTAGCCCATACGCGGCCGCCGGGAGACCGGCCGCCTCGGCGAAGCCGATCAGGTCGGGCGGCACCGCCATCCGCACGTCATGGCCCCTGCGCAGGAGTTCGCGACCGACGACGACGGAAGGCTCGATGTCGCCTCGAGTTCCATAGCAGGCCAGCACAAACTTCATCGCGAACCAAGCCTTTCACTTGACGTGCGCACCGGCGGCGGCAGGGGCACCGGTCATTATGGCCGGTTCTCCGGTGCCGGGGGCGGCTTCGATCCTCCGCGTGCGCGCGGCGATACCGCGCGCGGAGCGTCAGCGCGCTCCGGTGCGGCGCCCCGGGCGGGTTGCCCTCACTTGCGCCAGAGCACGCCCGTGCCGTCGATCTCCTGGATCTCCGCGGTGATGCCGTGCTTGGTCCGGTAGTCCGTGGTGGCCTGCCGGCACGCGTCGAGGGCGTGGTAGTCGTCGATGATGCAGAAGCCCCCGGGCGACAGCCGCGGGTAGAGCGCGTCGAGCGCCTGGATCGTCGATTCGTAGAGGTCGCCGTCGAGCCGCAGGACGGCGATTTGATCGATGGGGGCGTCGTTCAGCGTGTCCTTGAACCAGCCGGGAAGGAAACGAACCTGGTCGTCCAGCAGCCCGTAGCGCGCGAAGTTGGCCCGGACCTCCGCTTCCGGTATCGCGAGGATGTTGGCCGCACGGTGCAGGTTGATGCCCGCGTCCGCCTTGTAGTTGGCCGGGTCCGGCGGCGGTACGCCGGCGAAGGAATCGCACACCCATACGCGGCGCGCCTCGTCGCCGTAGGCCGAGAGCACCGCGCGCATCAGGATGGAAGCCCCTCCGCGCCACACGCCGCATTCGACCAAGTCGCCGGGAATGTCCTCGGTCAGCACCGTCTCGACGCAATGTTGCAGGCTGGTAAGGCGCTTCATCCCGATCATCGTCAGCGCATCCGCGGGCCAGTCCTGGCCCAACTCTCGCGCTTGCTGATCGAACGGACGCTTACGGACGAGCATGTAGCTGCCGGTATTGAGAATCGGCCGCCCGATGCGATACCACCGGACTGGCACCAGTTCATCTGAGCCGTATCTGGTCAAGTCGCGTCGGAGCAGGTCGAGGTACGCAGACCGGGTATCGCGGTCGGTCACAGTCAAGATTGCCCCCTGTCTCGCATTTCAATACTCCCGATGTTGAGCCTAGCCGCCTATCGGCGCCTCTAGTACGTTTCGAGTTTTCTGGAATCGGATCCGCCAAGCGGATGGTTGTTTGCTCACGTGGGTTTCTCGGCCATTAGGCGCATTCGGCACGTCCAGCGGAACGGCCGGTGGCCGACCCAATTTCGCCATTCGTCCGCCACCCCGAGGAGCAAACCCATTCCTGCACTTGGGTTCTGGTGATCGGCGTGCTGCGATCGGTCGCGGCGCGGCACCTGTCGCCTGCGTAAGCCTAGGTCATGCTGCTGCGCTCACTCGCCCTTCTTCAACATGCGTCACACGGGGGAAAACTTCGCGATTCGCGAAGCCGGCGTGCGGCCGCGATACGCGATGTGATGCCTCGACAGTACCGGGCTGGAATGCTACCGCACCACGGCTTTTGGCGGCGCGTTGCTCACATTCGAGCCCGATCGCGAGTGCCCGAAATTAACCATGTAGTTAATGGCCGATCGCTTTTAGCGATGGCCGGCGTGCTCGACCGGCCGGCCACCGACGCTGTCGCTCGCCGCGGGGCCGGACTCGGGGAGGCTGCCGATCCACTCGAGCAGCACACGCAGACCGTCGTCGAGCGTCCACTTCGGGCGCCAACCGAGCTCGTCCATCGCCGGCTGGATGTCGCAACTCGCGGCGCGGACGTCGCCATCGCGGAACTTGGGGACCAGCACCGGTTCCGGCGCGTCGAACGCCGCGGCGATCTTCCTGGCCAGCTCATGAATGGTCGTCCCGATTCCCGACCCGATGTCGAGGCAACGGGAACCCTTGGCGGGCTGCTGAACCGCGGCGAAAACGGCATCCACCACGTCGTCGATGAAGACCAGGTCGCGCACGATTCGCCCGTCCTCGTACACCTCCGACGCGCGTCCCTCCCGCGACAACCGCGCGAAGAACGGCACGACACCGGTGTACGGATTGCTCAGCGGCTGACCCGGCCCGAAGGCATTCTGCAGACGCAACACGCTGAGATTGGTGTCGTGCGCGGCCGCCCAGGCGGCCAGCAGGTGCTCTTGCGCGAGCTTCGTCGCCCCGTAGACGTTGGTGGGCCGCGGCTCCGTTCGGCCCGCGGAGCTCGGAAGCGGCACCGCCGGTTCGCCCGCGGGCCCCGGCGGATCCCAGATGCCGGCCACCAGCTGCGCATGGCTGCGCGGCGGCGGATAAAAGACCTCACCGCCGGACTGCCACGCGCCCTCGCCGTAGACCGCCCTGGACGACGCCAGGACGAACTGCTCGGGCACCAGTCCCTTGCGGCCCAGCGCGTCCAGCATCTGGGTGGTGCCCACGACATTCACCGCGCCGTGGCGCGTCGCCTCGGTGAGCGACTGAGCGGTCCCGGTTTCGGCCGCCAGATGGACGACCTGGGTGGGCCGGAACAACCTGAGCACGGCGTCCCAGTCGGGCGCGTGCGTGACATCGCCGGTGAAGAACCGCACGGACGGCGGAAGGTCGATCGCGCGCCCGTCGTGCACCTGTGGGAGCAGAACGTCCATGACGGCGACGTCACAACCAACTTTGACCAGGCGGTGCGCAAGCGCGGAACCGATGAAGCCTGCGCCTCCGGTGATGAGCACGGACGATGACAAGAGCCGGCGCCTCCCAGTTGAGTGCGGAAAAGTTTGACCGGCACGCCTGCCGAGGTGCGATCCGGTCGATCATATCGGGGGCCCGCTCGGCGAAAGCTGGATTGCCCGGATAGGTGTCAGGGGCGCGCGACGGCGATCGAAGGCGCGATTGAGCGCTGCGGTGGACGGCGGTTAGGCCCAAGATCCCCTGCGTCGGTGCGCCATGGCGACGACCTCGAGGATGGGCTTCATGACGGAAGGCCTGAGCAGCCGAACCAGCGTGCTGTTGGAGTAACCGCGGGCGTTGTCGAACGCCGTCCGGAAATCGTGTTCGCTCGCCCGATAGGCCTCGAAAACGCGATCCAACTCGGCCTCGTCCCAGGGCTCGTCCGCGGCGGCGGCGTGCATCGCGCGGTAGACCACCGACATCCAGTCGGTGCCGAAGCGATCCGTGGGCGGACCGTCGCAGTCGCGATTGCGCCGAAGGTCCGGCGACAGGAACTCGTCGACGGCCGCCTCGTCCTCGGCGACGAGATCGATGCCGAGCGCCGTGGAAATCCGCTTCATTTCCCGGCGCCAATCGTCGAGGAGGTTGGTGTACTCGACGAACACCCGCGGCAGGCCGCGCGTCTGGCGTTCGGACACCAGGTTGCCCTTGAGCCATAATGCGCTCACCAGCTCCGGCGACGCCCCGGCGAGGCGTCCCATCGACGGGACCACCTCCTGCGGGTGGCGCACCGCGATCACCACGGCGATGTCGAAGCCGGCCTTGCGCGCGGCCTCGAACCACATGTCGGCGAGCACATTGATCTGCAGGTCCTTGATGACCACCAGCGGGGCGGCCGGCAGCTTGTTGACATACGACTGGATGTCAACCATGCAAGAGGCCTTCTCTTTGGCGCTGAATTCGCCTTCCTCGAGCACGCGCAGCGAAGGGTCCCACCAAGCGCTGCCGTGACGTTCCAGAATTGCCCGGTTGAGCAACAGGGATTCGCGCGGTTCCCAATAGCCACGCTGGTTGCCTTCGTCGGCCCCCATCATCCCGACGGGAAGCGTGGCACCGCACAGCGAGAGCACCCGGGTGAGGGCGGACGTTCCGGATCTCCCCATACCCAGGACGAAGATGGCGATCGGCCGGGTTGCACTCCCGTTCAAGGCCCTCTTGCCGGTTGCCTGGCCCCTGCGACTGACGTTTTTTGTGATACCGCTCAGCACTGTCCACCATCCATCGTTAAGCAGGAGAGCAGCAAACCCTCCGAGACGCCATAAACAAGGGCCCCCACCCTGGTTTGGGCACTGTCAGATACTGGCGGAATCGTAGCAACGCAACCCGTTATCCCGCAGTATTTGCCGATTATTCACAGCTGAGATGCCGCTCGGCGGTAGAAATCTTGCCGACACAATCCCGTAATCGAGAGCTGTAGCAAACGCAGGCGTAAATTATTTGAGGACTGGTTGCGCGGCCATCAACCCGCGACGGCCCCCGGCTGGTAGTACGGCGCCCCGTATTCGGTCACCGGCGTGAAGCCGCGCTTGCGGGCCTTTTCGGCGGCCTTGCGAATCAGCGCGTAGATGCCGACGAACGCCGCGTGATCGGTCATCACGAACGGCGTCAGCAGCCGGTTGTGCACCAGCGAGAACGCCACCCCGCTGGCCGGGTCGGTCCAACCCAGCGAACCGCCCAGGCCGACGTGGCCGAAGCCGGGCATCACGTTCCCGAACGGCAGGCTGTGGTAGCCCAGGTGGAATGCCAAGGGCACGAACAGGTTCCGGTCCGGACGCAGGCTGCGCCGACCGGTCAGGCCGGCGACCATCTCCCGGGACAGGAACCGGATGCCGTCGACCTCGCCGCCGTTGGCGATGGCGCCGTACATCCGCGCCAGCCCGCGGGCCGTCGCCACCCCGTTGGCCGCCGGGATCTCCGCATCCAGCAACGGGATCTCGCCCTGCACCGCCGCGACCATGCCGGGGAAGTACATGGACCGGAACCCGCCGGACAGCTCGTTGGCCACCCTGCGCGTCACGAAGCTCAGGACCGGATTGCGCACCATGTTCTGCGGCGCGATGATCTCGGCGACCCGCGTCGGTGCACCCGCCGGCGGGCGACCCAGATACAGCCCGTCGGTGCCCAGCGGCTCGGCGAGCTCCTCGCGGATCAGCGTCCGCATGCCCTTTCCGGTCACCGCCCGGGCGAGGCCGGACATCAGCCAGCCGAAGGTCAGCGCGTGATAGGCCGGCTTGCCCAGCAGCCGCCCCGGCGAGGCCGCGGCCAGTCGCTCTTCCATCACGACGTGGTCCAGCAAGTCCTCGGAGCGGGCGCCGCGCAGGCCCGAAAGGCCGGCGGCGTGCCGCATCACGTCGCGGACGGTGAGGCTCTCCTTGCCGTTCGCCCCGAACTCGGGCCAGTACTCGGCGACGGGCGCCTCGTAGTCGATCAGCCCGCGGTCGGCGAGCCGGTGAATGACGGTGGCGGCCATTCCCTTCGTCGCCGAGAACACCATCGGCGCGCTGTCGGCCGACCACGGCCGGTGACCGCCCCGGTCGGACCAGCCGGACCAGACGTCGACGACGGGTTGGCCGTCGAGATACACCGCCAGGGCGCCGCCACCGAAGCGGCGGGCGGGGAACATGGTCGAAAAGCTGCGAACGACGCATCCGAAATGTGAGTCCGCCGCGCCGGACACACGGTGACCTGCGTCAAGGTCATCGTGGACAGGGACCGCGCGGCGATCGACTCGGGTTTGAACCGTCACGCTTTTGAATTTACTTGGATTTCACACCTTCCCGGTGCGAAATGTAGATTATTTACCTATCCGTTAGTCTGACGCGGCCGTCAGTATTTGCTCGGCCGCCAGCGCCGGGGTCAGCTCCCCCGCCTTCACCTGGCGTTCGATGTCCGCACGCATCTTGCGCACCTTGGGATTGGACAGCACCCGGTCCAGCACGGTGTCGCGGACCAGCTGCCACGTCCAGTCCACTTGCTGCGCGCGCCGGCGCGCCTCGAACTCGCCGGCCTCGGTGAGCACCTGACGATGGCGTTCGACGGTGTCCCACAGCTCCTCGAGGCCGGTCCCCTCCATCGCGCTCATGGTGAGAACCGGTGGCCGCCAAAGTGTTTCGCGGGGATGTATCAACCGGATCGCCGAGGACAGTTCGCGGGCGGCCATCCGCGCCTCGGCGAGGTGCTCGCCGTCGGCCTTGTTCACCACCACGATGTCGGCCAGCTCCAGCGCACCCTTCTTGATGCCCTGCAGCTGATCGCCGCTGCGCGCCAGCGTCAGCAGGACGAACGTGTCGACCATGTTGGCCACGGTCACCTCGGACTGGCCGACGCCGACGGTCTCGATGATGATCACGTCGAATCCGGCCGCCTCCAGCAGCACCACGGTCTCGCGGGTCGCCTTTGCTACACCGCCCAAGGTGCCCGACGTGGGCGACGGGCGGATGTACGCATCCGGGTGCACCGCGAGCCGCGCCATCCGCGTCTTGTCGCCGAGGATCGACCCACCGCTGCGCGTCGACGACGGGTCGACGGCCAGGACGGCCACCCGGTGGCCCTTCTCGATCAGATGCATGCCGAGGGCCTCGATGGTGGTGGACTTCCCCACCCCCGGCGTCCCGGTGATGCCGACCCGGTGCGCGTCGCCCGAGTCCGGCGTCAGCTCGAGCAGCAGCCGCTGGGCCTTCTCGTGATGGTCGGCGCGGGTGGACTCCAGCAGCGTGATGGCCCGCGGCAGCGCGGCGCGGTCGCCGCCGCGAACGGCGTCGGCCAGATCCTCGACGGAGTCGCTCTTGCGGGGGGCCATCTAGTCGAGTGGGTAACCCAGCCGCTCGGCGAGCTTGTGCAGCAAGCCAATTGCGGCATCGGCGATCACTGTCCCGGGCGGGAAGATGGCGGCGGCCCCGGCCTCGTACAGTTCGTCGAAGTCGCCGGGGGGAATGACACCGCCGACCACGATCATGATGTCGGGCCGCCCCACCTCGGCGAGCGCGTCGCGCAGCGCCGGCACCAGCGTCAGGTGGCCGGCGGCCAGCGACGAGACGCCGACGACGTGCACGTCGTTGTCGGCGGCCTGCCGGGCCACCTCCTCGGGCGTGGAGAACAGTGAGCCGACGTCGACGTCGAACCCGAGATCGGCGAAGGCCGTCGCGATCACCTTCTGGCCGCGGTCGTGACCGTCCTGGCCCATCTTCGCCACCAGAATCCTGGGCCGGCGGCCGTCGGCCTCGGCGAACTTCTCGACTAGTTCTGTGGCGGTTCCGATGTTCGGGGCCTTTCCGGCTTCGTCGCGGTAGACACCGGCGATGGTGCGGATCTCCGCCTGGTGCCGCCCGTATACCCTTTCCAGCGCGTCGGAGATCTCCCCGACCGTCGCCTTGGCCCGGGCGGCGTCGATCGCCAGCGCCAGCAGATTATTACCCAGCCCGTCCTCCCCGGCGCGCCCGTGTGCCGCGGCGGCGCGGGACAGCTCGCCCAGGGCGGCCTCGACGGCGGCCTGGTCGCGGCTGGCCCGCAGCTCTTTGAGTTTGGCCAGCTGCTCGGCGCGGACCCGGCTGTTCTCGACCTTGAGCACCTCGACCTCTTGGTCCTCTTCGACCTGGTACTTGTTCACGCCGATCACCGGTTGGATCCCGGAGTCGATGCGGGCCTGGGTGCGCGCGGCCGCCTCCTCGATGCGCAGCTTGGGGATGCCGTCGCTGATCGCCTGGGCCATGCCGCCGTGCTCGGCGACCTCGGCGATGTGGGCGCGGGCCTTCTGCGCGAGCTGATGGGTCAGCCACTCCACGTAGTACGAGCCGCCCCAGGGGTCGATGGGCCTGGTGGTGCCCGATTCCTGCTGCAGCAGCAGCTGGGTGTTGCGCGCGATCCGCGCGGAGAAGTCGGTGGGCAGGGCCAGCGCCTCGTCGAGGGCGTTGGTGTGCAGCGACTGGGTGTGTCCCTGGGTCGCGGCCATCGCCTCGATGCAGGTGCGCGCGACGTTGTTGAAGGCGTCCTGCGCGGTCAGCGACCAGCCGGAGGTCTGCGAATGGGTGCGCAGGGAAAGGGATTTGGTGTTCTTGGGGTTGAACTGTGCGACCAGCTCGCTCCACAGCAGCCGGCCGGCGCGCAGCTTGGCGACCTCCATGAAGAAGTTCATCCCGATGCCCCAGAAGAACGACAGTCGCGGCGCGAACTTGTCGATGTCCAGGTCGGCGTCCAGGCCCGCCTTGATGTAGTCGACGCCGTCGGCCAGCGTGTAGGCCAGCTCCAAATCTGCTGTGGCGCCTGCCTCTTGGATGTGATAACCGGAGATCGAGATGGAGTTGAACTTCGGCATCTTCGCGCTGGTGTAACCGAAGATGTCGGAGATGATCCGCATCGACGGCTTGGGCGGATAGATGTAGGTGTTGCGCACCATGAACTCTTTGAGGATGTCGTTCTGGATGGTGCCGGCCAGCTTCTCCGGCGGCACCCCCTGCTCCTCGGCGGCCACCACGTACAGCGCCAGGATCGGCAGCACGGCGCCGTTCATCGTCATCGACACCGAAACCGTCGAGAGGTCGATGCCGTCGAACAGCTGGCGCATATCGAGGATGGAATCGATTGCCACGCCGGCCATTCCGACGTCGCCCTGGACACGGGGATGGTCGGAGTCGTAACCGCGGTGGGTGGCCAGGTCGAAGGCCACCGACAGGCCCTTCTGGCCGGCGGCCAGGTTGCGGCGGTAGAACGCGTTCGACTCGGCCGCGGTGGAGAACCCCGCGTACTGGCGGATGGTCCACGGCTGGTTGACGTACATCGTCGGGTACGGGCCGCGCAGGAAGGGCGGTTCACCGGGGAAGCTGTTCAGCGGGTAACCGCCGGCCGCCGCGGCGGCCCGGTCGGCGCCGATGTACACCGGCTTGACGGCGATGTCTTCGGGCGTGTGCCACTCGAGCTGGTCGGGCGTGTACCAGTGCGCCGCCGCGGCGGCGGCGACGTGCTGTTCGACGGCGGCTTCGGTGGGCGGCGGCAGCGGGCGGCCGCCGGTCAGCGGAACCTCGGCGAAATTTCCGATCACTGGTGCGGTTGTGGTCATTGCGGCTACGCTCCCAGTCGACTGAGCAGGTTCGAAAGGGCTTCGACCGCATTGATTTTCGCGGTCAGGAACTCGTCGGGCCGGTGCTCGGCGTCGCCGACGGCCTTCTCCGGTCCCGCCAGGTAGACCCTCGATACCCCGGCGGCTCGGGCCGCCTCGACGACGGCCGTGGCCTCATCCTGGTAGCGCTTGTCGGGGCCGCAGATGACCGCGACGCCCGGTGATCCCGCGTCGGCGACCGCCTTGGCGACACCGGCGGCGTCGACCGATCCGGGGTTGACGGCCTCGATGCCGCCCGACGCCAGCAGGTTGCTCGCGAACGTCGCCCGAATGTTGTGCTCGGCCAGCGGGCCCAGCGGAAGCAGCAGCGCCTGCGGGCGGGCGCCGGTGCGGGCCAGGAAGACGTCGGAGCGGTCGCGCAGTGCCTCGAACGCCGCGGCGTAGCGCTGCAGGTTGCCGGCGGCCAGCGGTGTATCCGACGAATCATCCTGTGCCAGAGGAGGTTCCGTGAGGTTCGGAAATTCGCTGACACCGGTGATCGCGGTGCGACGATGCGCGATGTCGTCGGCGCGTCGCGCGGCCACCTCGGCGATCTGGCCGGCGATGTAGTCGTGCGCCTCGACGAACCCGCCGCGCGCCTCGATGGCCTGGAAGTGCTCCCAGGCCTGCTCGGCCATGCGCGCGGTGAGTTCCTCGACGAACCACGAACCGCCGGCCGGGTCGAGCACCCGGCCGACGTGCGACTCCTCCAGCAGCAGCAGTTGGGTGTTGCGGGCGATCCGCCGGGCGAAGCTTCTCGCAGTGCCGGGGAAGCCACCCGGGATCGCCATGTCGAACGGGAGCACCAGCACGGTGTCCGCGCCACCGACGCCGGCGCCGAACGCGGCCAGGGTGCAGCGCAACATGTTCACCCACGGGTCGCGCTGGGTCATCATCGGCAGCGACGTCTCCGCGTGCACGGTGACGGCCCCGCCGTCGGGATCGCCGACGACCTCCGCGACCCGCGCCCACATTTGACGCACGGCCCGCAGCTTGGCGAGCGTCCCGAACTGGTCGTCGTCGGCGGCCAGCCGGAAGCTGATCTGCCGCAGCGCCTGGCCGACCGGCATGCCCGACTCGGTGAGCCGCCGCAAGTAGGCCACCCCGGCGGCCACGGTGCCGGCCAGCTCCCAGGTCGCGTTCGCGCCCAGGTTGTGGAACGCCGGCCCGTCGACGGTGATCGCCCGTACGCCGCGCTCTTCGGCGGCGCGCTTGGCGACCGCGAGGACCTCGCCGAGGTCGGGCGCGGGACGGTCGCTCAGCGCCGCGGTGAGCGGGTCGCCACCGAGGTCGATCGAGAGCAGGTCGCGCTGGTCGGCCTCGACCCCGCCCGCCATCGCCAGCATGACCTCGGCGGCGGCGGCATAGTCCGCGCCCGCGTCGAGGATCACCGGCGCCATGCTCAGGTGCACGCCCGACACGGCGCCCTCGAGCTGGTCGGCGGTCACGCCGGACTCCCCGACCCGCAGCACCAGGGCGCTGGCCCCGTTGCCCAGCGCCTCGAGCACCGCCGCATTGACCTCGGCGGCCGCCACCCCGGCGACGCGATCGGCGGGGAACGCCTCGGCCACCTTCCAGCCGGACTTCACGTCGCGCCGCGCATCGGCGCCCCGCACATAGGGCCACTCACCGGGAAGCGGCGGTTCCGGCAGCTCGTCCAGCGCCGTGTACAGCGCCCGGATCGCGATGCCGTCGTAGGTGGGGGTTTCCAGCAGCCGCTCGGGATGGTCCCCGAGTTCCTCGGGGTCCTTCCGGGTGCTTTTCGATAGCACGCCGGCGACCGCACTGCGCCAACGCCCGCGAACCTGTTCTAGTTCGGCAAGCTCGGGTACATCAATGGACACCGATTGCTCCCTTTTTCCCAGCAAATGGGGCCTGCGACTTACTAATGAGGCTAGTTGATCGAGCCTGTCGGCAGAAAACCGCGACGCGCGACGAGCGGGGCGGCCCGGCGATGAAACGCCAGCCTCGGGAAACGAGTTATTCACCTGCGACCCGTAACCTTTACAGGCGTGACGGCTTCCGCCACCTGCAGAATCAACCGGACGCTGCGCGACCTCGCCGGCGCGCTGGGCGCCGCCGCGCGCCTGCTGTCGCGGCCCCGGGCGATCGCCACAGTGGTCGGTATCACACTCCTGATCGCGGCCGCGTCCTGGCTGCCCCTGCCCACGCCGGTGCAGATGCGCGACTGGGCGGAGTCGGTGGGGCCATGGTTCCCGTTGGCGTTCTTGGCCGCGCACATCGTGGTCACGGTGGTGCCGGTACCCCGCACGGCGTTCACCCTGGCCGCCGGGCTGCTGTTCGGCCCGTTGGTGGGCGTGGCGATCGCGGTGGTCGCCAGCACCGCCAGCGCGGTGATCGCGCTGCTGCTGGTGCGCGCGGCCGGGTGGCGGCTGAACCGCCTGGTTCGCCACCGCGCGATCGACACGGTGGACGAGCGCCTGCGCCAGCGGGGCTGGCTGGCCATCCTGTCGCTGCGGCTGATTCCCGCCGTGCCGTTCTCGGCGATCAATTACGCCGCCGGCGCGTCGACCGTGCGCCTGCTGCCCTACACGCTGGCCACCCTGGGCGGCCTGCTGCCCGGCACCGCCGCCGTGGTGGTCCTCGGCGACGCGCTCGCCGGTCACCCGAGCTCGCTGCTGTACCTGGTGTCGATCTGCACGGCGACCCTGGGTTTGACGGGATTGGTCGTCGAGATCCGCCACTACCGGCGGCACCATCGCGGGGCGCACCGTCCCGCGGGCGACGAGGCCGCCCCCGAGCCGGCGACCATCGGCTGACCCGTCGGCCGGATCTGGCCAATCGCGTGAATTGATGGGCCGAATGCTGGCAAGCTGGGCTCAGACACCGGCACCGCGCGCAAGGGGGGGTGTTGGCCGGAATTCATGTGCCGTACCTGGCGACACAACCTTCGCGAATGCACAACGCGCTACTCGTGATCGCCTCGGTGTTTTGCGCGGCCGCGTTCGTGGCCGCGGTGTGCCTGCTGTCCAGGAACGCCGCCCAGACGGCCCACGACGCCGCCCCGCCGCCGGTCCTGGCCCCGATCGACCTGCCCGCGGCCAGCGCCGTCGGCCCCGGTTCCGGCATCTACGTCCAGTACGCCGACGGATCGGGTGGGATGGGTTGTACCGCAGGGTTTTTGGTGCACACCAGCACCGGTCAGGCCGGTGTGCTCACGGCCGGGCACTGCAACCGGCCGGGTCAGCTCAGCAAGGTGTCGATGAACCTGGCCGGCATCCTTCCCTACGCGACGGTGGGCACGTTCCGCCGCACCGTCAGCGAGGGCGTGCACAACGAACAGCACGACATCGGCCTGATCGTGTTGGACGGCGAGAACGTCCCGCAGGCCTCGGCCATCGGGTCCGCGCTGCCGGTCTCCGGCGTCGCCACCGGGTTGCAGGTCGGCGAGGAGTTGTGCAAGTTCGGGATGGGCACCGGCGAGGCCACCTGCGGGGAGATCACCCAGATCACCGGGAGCAAGGTCGTCTTCCTGGCGCCCGGCCAGTGCGGTGATTCGGGCGGCCCGGTCTATCGGAATCAAAGCGACGGCACCGTCGGCGCCGTCGGGATCCTCATCCGCGGGGGCGACCCGTCCACCCCCAAGCACGGGTGTTCGGCCCCGGCCAAGTTCTCGGTCGCCGAGTTGATCCAGCCCTGGCTGGACGAGTGGCATCTCACGGCCGTCACCGCGGCGTCCACGGCCGGCTGAAAACGGTTGCGCGCCGGCTTCTTCAGGCTGGCTTCAGGCTGACTTCCTACTGTCGCGGCGGCGGCGATCGACCGCCGACAGGGAGGAGAGCGAAGCCAAGTGAATATCAAACAACTCGTCGCCGGTTCGTTGGTCGCGGGCGCCCTCGGGGCGACCCTGGCCGGCTTCGGCGCCGCCGTGGCCAGTGCGGATCCGCCGCCGCCACCACCGCCCGGACAGCCCGGACCACCGCATCCGCCGGGGGAACCGTTCGGCGGGCCGCCGGGGCCGGGCGGGCCCGTTGGTCCGCCACCGCCGGGTCCGGGCGACCCGTTCCGGCCACCGCCGCCGGGATTCTGACGTTCGCCGCACCGAGCGGTGGCCGCCTCGCCTGGTGCGGCCACCGCTCACCGGCGTTGGGCCGGCAAGTTCAGCCGGAACTCGGCGCCGCCGTTGCGCGGCAAACACACCAGGTCGCCGCCCTGAGCGCGCGCCAGCGCCCGCGCGATCGGCAGGCCCAGCCCGGCGCCCCCGTGATCGCGGCCGCGCCCGGCATCCAGGCGCACCAGGCGCTCGAAGATCCGCTCCCGCTCGTCGCCGGGAATGCCGGGCCCACTGTCGGTTACGGTCACCTGCGCGTCGCCTTCGCTTATGCGGACATCGATGGTGATGGCGCCCCCGGGCGGGGTGTAGCGGCGCGCATTGTCGAGCAGATTGGACAGGACCTGCGCCAGCCGGGTGGGGTCCGCGTTGACATGCAGCTCAGCCAGGCCGGTGCGACGGACGGTGAGTTGCGGGGCGAGCATGGCGGCCCGGTCGGCTTCGGCATCCGCGATCGCGGCGAGGTCGACGTCGTGGGAGTCCAATGGCAGCCCGGCGTCGATGCGACTCAGATCGAGCATGTCCGCGACGAGCCGCCCGGCGCGCCGGGCGTCCGACAGCAGGAGGCTGGCCCGACGGTATTGACCCTGCGCCACGTCGTCGCCCTGATCGGGAGAGGCGTTGTTGGCGAGCTGTTCCGCGGCGACCTGGATCCCGGCGATCGGGGTGCGCAACTCGTGGGCAGCGTCGACGAGGAATCGCCGGGTGGCGGTCTCGGCGCGCCGGGCGGCGTCCGCGGCCCGCTGGGCCCGGTCCTCGGAAGCCTCCAGGGCGTCCAGCATCCCGTCGAAAGCGCTTGCGGCCCGCCCTAATTCGGTGTCGGCCCGGTTGGGGCGGAGCCGTCGTCCGCGATCGCCGGTCCTGATGTCGTTGGCCAGCGCCGTCAGCCTGTCCAATGGGCGCAACGCCACCCGGCTGACGGCCACTAGCAACAGCGCGGCGGTCAGCAGGGTCGCCACGCCGGCCCCGATCATCAGCAGGCGCAGCTGGTGCGTCACCTGGGTGGTCTGCGTCGTGTCGGCGACCAGGATCACCCGGGAGCCATCCGGCAGTGGGCGCACGACCGCCGTCGCGGTGGCATCCGGCGGGGGCGGGGGCGGCGGCGGCCAGGGTGGAACGCCGGGCGGCCCAGGCGGGAACGGCGGCGGCGGCGCGAATGGTGGCGGGGGCGGAAACGGTGGCGGGACCACGGGACCGGCGACGGTGTCGGGGCTGATGCCGCGGTCACCGTACGTCGCGCCGTCGGCGGTGACCAGCAGTGCCCGCACCCCGCCGCCGTTGAGTTCGGCGGCCAGCAGCTCGGGCGAGGTGTGCGCAGCATCCAGCGCCTCGGCCCGGGACGCGGCCGCCAGCAGCCGGTCGTGCAGGTTTCTGCGGGCGAGGACGCCCAGGGTGACGTCGACGGTGACGCCGAGCATCACCAGCAGCAGGGCGAGCAACGCCACCACCACCACCGTCACCCGGCGCTGCAGGGACGGGGTCCGCGTCGTGGCCGCGGTGGTCATGATCGCTGGGGCTGCAGCCGGTAGCCGATGCCGCGCACGGTGTGCAGGATCCGCGGCCCGTGGGCTTCGAGCTTGCGTCGCAATCCGCTGACATGCACCTGGACCAGGTTGGGGTCGTAGGCGTCGTACCCCCACACCGCGTTCAGGATCTGGCGGGCGCTGACGATGCGGCCGCGCTGCTCCACCAGGAAGGCCAGCAGCCGCAGCTCGGTCGCGGTCAACTCGAGGCGACTACCGGCGCGCGCGGCCACGCCGGCGTCGGCGTCGAGCATCAGGTCACCGAGCTGAACGACCTGCGGCAGCCGTCCGCGCCGGCGCAACACCGCCCCGACGCGCGACACCAGTTCGGCCAGCTCGAACGGCTTGATCACGTAGTCGTCGGCCCCGCCGTCGAGGCCGCGCAGCCGATCCTCCAGGCCGTCGCGAGCCGTGATCATGACGATCCCGACATCGCCCCAGTCGCGGATGACGTCGATCAGGTCGAAGCCGTCGCGGCCCGGAAGCATGACGTCGAGCACCACCAGGTCCGGCCGCAGCCCGTCCAGCGCCTCCTCCAGCCCGTCGCCGTCGCGGCTGCCGGCGGTGTGATAGCCGACGTCGGTGAGCGCCTCGCTGACCATTTCGCGGATCGTCTCGGAGTCCTCGACAACCAGCACCCGGGGCGCTCCGACGCTGAAATGGCCGGCCCGGGGGCAGTTCGTCATGCCTCCCATTGTGGCGCCGGACCTGAAGCCAAGCTGAAGCCGGCATCTTCAGGTCCACTTCAGTTCCGGCTCCTACCGTCCGGTGCCATGACCACAAATGACGAGATCGACACCTCCCCGCCGCCGGCGCCGCCCATCGACCCACCTCCGCCCCGCCGTCACTCGACCGGCGTCGTGGTCGGCGCCGGGGTGGCGGGCGCGCTGATCGGCGCGGTCGGCACCATCGCCGCGATCGCCTTCGCCTGGATCATCAGCGTGGGTCCGCCCGGTCCACCTCCGCTGCCGGGGCCGCCGCCGATGATGGCGCTGCATCACGGGCCACCGCCCCCGCCGATGGGTGGCCCTGGAGGTTTCGGGTTTGCGCCGCCGCCTGGGCCGCCCGGGCCGCCGCCGGGACCGCCGCCCGGCTTCCCGCCGCCGGCGCAACCGTCCCCGGCGCCGCATAGCTGACCGAACCGCCGCCGTCACGATCCGTCGAATCGTGGCGGCGGCGGTCGTCGCGCCAGTAGCGTCGCGGTTACCGCCCATCCGACGACCGTGGAGAGCCGCATGACCTCGGACAACACCGGAACCCGCCGCTTCCCCGCCGGCGTGGCCGCCCTCGCCGGGCTGGCCGGCCTGGTGCTCGGCGCCCTCGCCGCCTTCGCGATCACCGGACTGGTCTGGACGGTCCGGGTTCAGCTTCCGCCGCCGCCCTACCCGCCGCCACTGTCGTCGCAGTCGGTGGGCGGGGGCGGGTGCATCTACACGGCGCCGCCGTCACCGACGTCGGTGCCGGCGCCCCCGCTGCCGACGCCCCACGACTGACCCGCCCGTTTTAGTTGCGGTCGGGTCCCTTCGCCGTCATCACGGCGAAGGTTGCCAAGAACAGCGCCGCCGGCAGGGCGTTGACGACCTTGTCGCGCACCCGGATGTGGGCACCGAGCGCCAGGACGAAATACACCGTCAGCATCGCCGTCGTCACCCGCGCCAGCACCGGGAAGCGGGTGACCGACAGCAGGCCCACCGCGGCGGCGGCCTTCACCACCGGCAGCACGGGCCGCACGTTCTCCGGCAGCCCCACGTCGTCCAGCACCTTCTTGATCGGGGCCACCTGGACACCGCACAACACCGCGTCCACGGCGTGGAACGCGCCGAGCGCAACGTAGGTCTTCGGCGAAGTGAAAACGCTCATGGGCCAATCCTATTGGGTCAGCTGCGGCGGCGGTCCCGGCTCGCCATCCACCGGCTGGCGGGCGATCGCCTCGGCCTTGGCCACCGCCTGAGCGATCGCCGGGTCGGTCTCGGTGGAGAACCAGTCGGCGACGTCGGCGTCGTCGTCGGCGCTGTGCTTGGGCGCATCGTCGACCGGGGAGGGCTGGAACCGGAACACGCCGTCCTCGCCCGGGGCGCCCAGCAGCTTGGTGAATCCCTGCAGCGCCGTGCTGAAGTCGCTCGGCACCACCCACACCTTGTTGGCGTCACCACGCGCCATTTCCGGCAGGGTCTGCAGGTATTGGTAGGCCAGCATCTCGGGGGTCGGCCTGCCCGCCTTGATCGCGGCGAACGTCTTCTCGATGGCCTTGGCCTGCCCCTGCGCCTGCAGGTAGGCCGCGGCGCGTTCACCCTGGGCGCGCAGCATGCGGGACTGCCGGTCTGCCTCGGCGGCCAGGATCGCGGCCTGCTTGGCGCCCTCGGCGGCCAGGATCTGCGCCTGCTTCTGCCCCTCGGCCTCCTTGATCGCCGACTCGCGCATGCCCTCGGCGGTCAGGATCATCGCCCGCTTCTCGCGGTCGGCCTTCATCTGCTTTTCCATCGATGCCTGGATGGACGGCGGCGGGTCGATGCTGCGCAGCTCGACCCGGGCCACCCGCAGGCCCCAGCGGTTGGTGGCCTCGTCGAGCACGCCGCGCAGCTGGCCGTTGATCATGTCGCGTGAGGTCAGCGTCTGCTCCAGCGTCATCCCGCCGACCACGTTGCGCAGCGTGGTGGTGGTGAGCTGCTCCACACCCACGATGTAGTTGCTGATCTCGTAGACGGCCGCCTGCGGGACGGTGACCTG
Source organism: Mycobacterium sp. E2989 (assembly GCF_001667595.1). NCBI lineage: Bacteria > Bacillati > Actinomycetota > Actinomycetes > Mycobacteriales > Mycobacteriaceae > Mycobacterium > Mycobacterium sp. E2989. The sequence continues at coordinate 52,418 of NZ_LZJX01000138.1, forward strand.
GAAGTAGACCACCGTGTCGATGTTGAGGGTCAGGTTGTCCTCGGTGATCACCGGCTGCGGCGGGAACGACACCACCCGCTCCCGCAGGTCCACCCGGGCGCGCACCCGGTCGATGAACGGCACCAACAACGTCAGCTGACCGCTGACCGTCCGGCTATATCGGCCCAGCCGTTCGATCACCGCGGCCTCCGCCTGCGGTATCAAGGCCACCGATTTCGCCACCACGACGATGGCGAATATCACCAATACGGCCAGCAATACCAAACCAGCAACCGCACCCTGCACCCGAGTTCCTTTCTCTCCCAGAGGTTTTGGCAGCGCTCTCGCGCAGTCGTTATGGACCGCTCTTGAAGACCACCGCCGTGGCGCCGTCGATCTGCATGACGGTCACCGACTCCCCCGGTTCGTAAACATCCCCCTCGTTGAACGGGCGCGCGGTCCACACCTCGCCGTCGAGCTTCACCTGGCCCTCGTCGCGGTCGATCCGCTCGAGCACCAGCGCCTTCTTGCCCTCCAGCGCCTCGATGCCCATGTGCGGCACGTGCGCGGGCGTCAGTTGCCGCCGCAGCGCCGGGCGCACCAGCACCAGCAGCAGAATCGAGACGACCAGGAAAACGATCCCGTTGGCCCAGCCCGGCCAATCGGTCAGCCAGCTGGTTGCCGAGGCGGCGAGCGCGCCGCCGCCGAGCATCATCAGGAACATATGGCCCGTGAGCGCCTCCGCACCGGCGAGCACCAGCGCGGATATCAACCAAAGCACTGCGGCGTGCATGCGGTCAGAATACGCGTGATCCGCCTTTGCCGGGCAAAACAACTACACTGCGGAATCGTGTGGTGTCCCAGTGTCTCGCTTTCCCTGTGGGCCAACGCCTGGCTCGCAGGCAAGGCCGCGCCCGACGACGTCCTGGACGCGTTATCGGTATGGGCGCCAAAGCAATCGGTCACCGCGTATGATGCGGTCGCCGCCGGTCACACCGGGCTGCCGTGGCCGGATGTGCACGACGCCGGAACGGTGACGCTGCTGCAGACGCTGCGCGCCGCGGCCGGTCGGTCGGCGCCCGGCCCGGGCCGGTTGCGCGGAACGATCAACATGCTTTTGCCGGTGCCCGGCGACGTGCGCGGGCTCGCCCCCGGGACGCAATTCGAGCGCGACGCGCTGGCCGCGGGTGAGGCGATCATCATCGCCAGCCCGCACGACCCCGCCACCGCGGTGGGGCTGGTGCCCGAGTTCTCCTACGACGAAGACGACTTCTCCGACCTGTGCGCGCTGTCCTGGACGGTCTACTCGCTGCCGGGCGCGCCGGTGCTCGACCATTACGAGCTCGGGGATGCCGAATACACGCTGCGCTCGGCCGTGCGCTCGGCCGCCGACGCCCTCGGCGCCATCGGGCTCGGATCGGCCGCGGCCGACATCGAGGATCCGCGCGGCCTCGTCGAGCAGCTGCTGGAATCCGCACGGCAACACCGCGTTCCCGACCACGCACCCTCGCGGGCGTTGCGGGTGCTGGAGAACGCCGCGCACGTCGACGCCATCATCGCGGTCAGCGCCGGGCTCAGCCGCTCGCCCGACTCGCCGGAACGATTCGCCGCGCCGGTCGCCGCCGGCCCCGAAGCGTTCGGAGCCCAATCCTCTTCGGAGGCACGCATCGCCAGCGATGCGTTGCGGCCCCTGACCGCCGTGGTCCGCTCGGCGCGGATGGCCGCCGTCACCGCGATCCTGCACTCGGCCTGGGCCGACTGAGGGCGCGCTAGTCGCTGTCGCCGCGCGCGCAATGCGGCGGGCGGCAGGGCGCGCCGTCGACGCTGGCCAGACAGCCGGGCACCGGGTCGGGTCCGGCCACCCGGGTGGGGTCGCGGCCGCTACGCAGCTCGTCGACCAGATCGGCGGCGAGACGGGCGAATCGGCGATCGGCGTTGGGGGTGGCGGCCCGGGCGAACGCCAAACCCGCCGCCTCGGCCTGGGTTCGCAATTCCTCGTCGAGATCCCACACCACCTCGATGTGGTCCGCGACGAACCCGATCGGGCAGACGATGACGGCCTGGGTCCCCGCGGCGGCCAGTGCCGTCAGATGGTCCTCGACGCTCGGTTCCAGCCACGGGACCTGCGGCGGCCCGGACCGCGACTGCCAGGCCAGGTCGTAATCGGCGTAGCCGGCCGCGGCCGCGACCAGCCTTGCGGCGTAAGCGACTTGGCGGCTGTAGAGCCTGGGGCCGAGGCGCTGGTCGGCGGCCACCGGGACCGAATGCGCGGTGAACACCAGGCGGGCGCCGTCGGGCACGGACTGCGCTGCGGCCGCCACGGCGCCGGCGAACATCTCGACGAAGAGCGGGTGGTCGAAGTACGGCCGCAGCTTGACCAGTTCGGGCGCGTCCGGCCCGGCGGCCCGCCGCGCCCGTGCGATGTCCTCGGTGTACTGCGTGCAGCTGGAGTAGCCGCTCCACGCCGACGTGGTGAACACCGCGGCGCGGCGAATCCCGTTGTCCCGCATGGCCGCAACGGTGTCTTCGACGTAGGGCTCCCAGTTGCGGTTGCCGAAATAGACCGGCAGGTCCAGTTCCTCGCGCAGCTCGTCGATCAGGGCGCGGTTGATCCCGTTGATCGGTGACACCCCGCCGAAATGCAGGTAGTGCCCGGCGACGTCATCCAGGCGTTCGGGCGGCACGTTGCGGCCGCGGGTGACGTTCTCCAGGAACGGCCGCACCTGCTCGGGCCCCTCCGGGCCGCCGAAGGACAGCAGCAGGACGGCGTCGAAGTCCATTTGGAGTCAGAGCATTCCGCTGTTAGAGCAATTGGGTGCTGGCGCCGCCGTCGGCGAAGATGATGGTGCCGGTGGTCGCCGGCAGCCAGTCCGAGAGCAGGGCGCACACCGTCTTGGCGACGGGCGTGGGGTCCTTCATGTTCCAGCCGATCGGCGCGCGCTGGTCCCAGCCCTCTTCCAGCAGCTGCATCTGGGCGCCAGCCTCCTCGCCGAGGGCCCCGCCCACGATCGCCGACATCGCCAACGTCCGAATGGGCCCCGCCGCAACGAGATTCGAACGCACGCCGAATTTGCCGGCCTCGCGGGCGACGAACCGGTTGACCGACTCCAGCGCGCTCTTGGCCACGGTCATCCAGTTGTAGGCCGGCATGGCCCGGCTGGGGTCGAAGTCCATGCCGACGATGGACCCGCCGGGGTTCATGATCGGCAGCAGCGCCTTGGCCAGCGAGGCATAGGAATACGCGGAGATGTGGATGCCCTTGGCGACGTCCTCGTACGGCGCGTCGAAGAACGGGTTGATGCCCATCCCGGTCTGCGGCATGAAGCCGATCGAGTGCACCACGCCGTCGAGCCGGTTGCCCTCACCGATCTCGGCGGTCACCCGGTCGGCGAGGGTGTTCAGGTGCTCCTCGTTCTGCACGTCGAGTTCGATCAGCGGCGCCTTCTCCGGCAGCCGGTCGGCGATGCGCTGGATCAGCCGCAACCGGTCGAACCCGGTCAGCACCAGCTGCGCGCCCGCCTCCTGGGCCGCCTTGGCGATGTGAAACGCGATCGACGAGTCGGTGATGATCCCGCTGACCAGGATTCGTTTGCCGTCGAGCAGTCCTGCCATGTCCGTCCTTAATGTCTTCGTGGGTGAATTCAGTGGCCCATGCCCATGCCGCCGTCGACCGGGATGACCGCGCCGGCGATGTAGCCCGCATCCTCGGACGCCAGGAAGCTGACCGCCCCGGCGACGTCCTCGGCGGTGCCGACCCGCTTGGCCGGAATGAATTCCAGTGCGCCCGCCTGGATCCGCTCGTCCAGCGCGCGGGTCATCTCGGTGTCGATGTAGCCGGGCGCGACGACGTTGGCGGTCACCCCGGCCTTGGACAGCTCGCGGGAGATCGAGCGGGCCATGCCGATCAGGCCGGCCTTCGCGGCCGCGTAGTTGGACTGGTTGCCGATGCCCCACATGCCGGACACCGAGCCGATGAAGATGATGCGGCCGAACCGCTTGCGCTGCATGCTGCGCGAGGCGCGCTGGGCCACCCGGAACGCCCCGGTGAGATTGGCGTTGATGACCTCTTCGAAGCGCTCCTCGGTCATCCGGATCAGGAAGGCGTCCTTGGAGATACCGGCGTTGGACACCAGCACCTCGACCGGCCCCTGGTGCTCCTCGACCTCTTTGAACGCGCGGTCGACGGCCTCGTTGTCGGTGACGTCGCACACAACGCCGAACAGCCCCTCGGGCGCCCCGGACCCGCGGTGCGTGACGGCCACCTTGTGGCCGTCGGCGGCCAGCCGCTGCGCGATCGCCAGACCGATTCCCCGGTTTCCGCCCGTCACCAGCACGGAACGGGATACGAATGCGGGTTTGCCGCCGGTGGCGGCACTTTCGGTGGTGTTCTCGGTGGCCGTGTCAGTCACCCCGACAACCTAGCGCCTCGGCGTCATCGCGCCGAAATTGGCTCCCCGACGTGCCGCGAGCGTCACACTGGCGTGGCAACCGAGGCCCGCCGTCACGCTGGCGTGACGCTCGACGGGACGATCAGGTCGGGAGGCGGCGGTTGATCAGCAGCGCCGCCAGCGCCGCCAACGCCAACACCAGCGCGCCCAACCGCACCCAGCCCACGCTGGCATCGCCCTTGATCGTCTCGTAGCCGATCTGCTGCTGCAGCGTCGCGTAGACGGCCTTCAGCTCGGCCAGGCTGGCGGCGTTGTACCAACTTCCGCCGGACAGCTCGGCGACCTTCTTCATCGTGGAGTCGTCGACGGGCACCGGTTGGCGCTGGTCGTTGATCTCGACGAAGCCGTACGGCGTGCCGAACGAGATCGTCGAGATCGGCACCCCCTGGTCCTTGGCCGTACGCGCGGCGGTGAAGGCGCCCTTCGGGTTGTCCGGGTTGGTCGGCATCGTCTCCTTGCCGTCGGAGAACAACACGATGCGCGCCGGCGGCGGTTTGTCGCCGCCGCCGATCACCGCGCCCACCGTCGCGATGGCCTGCAACGCCGTGAAGATGCCCTCCCCGGTGGCGGTCCGGTCGGCGAACTGCAGCTTGTCCAGCGCGTTCTTGGTGGCGTCGCGGTTGGTGGTCGGGGAGACCAACACGGTCGCCGTCCCCGCGTACTCGATGAGCCCCAGGTTGATACCGGGAGTCAGTTCGTCGGCGAACTGCTTGGCCGCCTCCTGGGCGGCCGCCATCCGGTTGGGCTGCACGTCGGTGGCACGCATCGACTGCGAGACGTCGATCACCAGCATCACCACCGCGCGGTTCCGGGGGATCCGCACGTCGTGGGTGGGCCCCGCCATCGCGATGGTGAACAGCACCAGCGATGCCACCAGCAGGATCGCCGGGACGTGTCGCCACCGCGACGGGCGTTGCGGCGCAACGCTTTCCAGCAGTTCCATGTTGGCGAATCGCAGCATCCGCCGCTGCCGCGCGAGCTGCATGAGGATGTACATCGCGGCCAGCCCGAAGACGGCCAGCAGGAACAGGAAGAACCACGAGTGTTCGAAGCCCGACAACGACATCGGGCCGAGCAGCGGCAATGTCACTGCCGCCCCGCCAATGCACCGCGCCGGCGGGACTCGACGAAACGGACGATGTCGGCGATCCAATCGCGGTCGGTGCGCAGGGTCAGCACCGGAGCCCCGCAGCTGCGGATCGTGCGCGCCACCTCGGCACGGTGCGCCGCGGCCGCCTTGGCGAAGTCGTCTCGCAGCTGGGCGTCGATGGTGAACTCGCGGGTGACGCCCGACTCGGCGTCCTGCAGCACGACGTCACCGATGTCGGGCAGTTCCACGTCGCGGGGGTCCAGCACCTCGATGGCCAGCACCTCGTGCCGGGCCGCGATCGCCCGCAGCGGACGCATCCAGTTGATCGGCCCCAAGAAGTCGCTGATGATCACCGCCATGCCGCGGCGGCGCTCCGGCCGGCGCAACGCGTCGATGGCCGTCGCCAGATCCCCGCGCACCCCGACCGGCGCCCGGGGGGTGGTCGCGATGGTGCGCAGCAGCGTCTGCTCGTGCTGGCGCCCGGAGCGCGCCGGCACCCGGACCATGGTCTGGCCGTTGGCGATCAGCGCCCCGAGCCGGTTGCCGCCGCCGCTGTTGAGAAACGTGATCGCGGCCGCGGCCGCCACCGCCAGGTCCCGCTTCTCGCACCCGACGGTGCCGAAGTCCAGGCTGGCCGACATGTCGACCACCAGCCAGGTTTCCAGCTCACGGTCGGCGATCATCTGGCGCACGTGCGGGTGCATGGTGCGCGCGGTGACGGCCCAATCCATCCGGCGGACGTCGTCGCCGGGCTGGTACTCCCGCGACTCCCCCGGCTCCGAGCCCGGCCCCGGGATCAGGCCCAGGTGGTCGCCGTGCAGGACACCGTCGAGCTTGCGCTTGACCGTCAGCTCGAGCTGGCGCAGCGCCGCCGCCAGCTTCGGGTCCACGATCTGCCCGCGCTGCATCGATGGCGGGTGTGACACCGCCGGCCGGGGTTCGGTCACCGACCGCTAGCCGCCCCCGCGGCCTGCATCACCGGGGGCACCGATTGCCCTTGCTGCGGAACGGCATTCACCTGGGGCAGGGCGACCGTCTGCAGGACCCGGTTGATGACGATCTCCGGCGATATCTCGTCGGCGAGCGCGTCGTAGGTGAGCACCAAGCGGTGGCGGAGGACGTCGGGAATGACGTCGACGACGTCCTGCGGGATCACGTAGTCGCGGCCGCGCACCAGCGCCAGCGACCGGGACGCGGCGATGATGCCCAGCGAGGCACGCGGGGAGGCGCCGAACGAGATCCAGGTCTTGACGTCGTTCATGCCGAGCTGCTCGGGATGGCGGGTGGCGGTCACGACGCGCACCACGTAGTCGACCAGCGCGTGGTGGACGAAGTTGTTGGCCGCGATCTCCTGCAGCCGCAGCAGGTCGCCGGTGTTCAGGATCTGCTTGGGCTCGGGCGGCCGCACGCCCATCCGGTAGATGATCTCCCGCTCCTCTTCGGGCGACGGGTAGCCCACGTTGATCTTGAACAGGAAGCGGTCGCGCTGCGCCTCGGGCAGCGGGTACACGCCCTCGTGCTCGATCGGGTTCTGGGTGGCCATCACCAGGAAGGGGTTGGGCAGCGGGAAGGTCTTGCCGCCGATCGACACGTGGCGTTCCTGCATGACCTCCAGCAGCGCCGACTGCACCTTGGCCGGCGCGCGGTTGATCTCGTCGGCGAGCAGGAAGTTCACCACCACCGGGCCGAGCTCGGTGTCGAACTCCTCCTTGCCCTGCCGGTAGATGCGGGTACCGATGATGTCGGTGGGCACCAGGTCGGGCGTGAACTGGATGCGGGCGAACGTGCCGCCCACCACCTTGGCGAAGGTCTCGACGGCCAGCGTCTTGGCCACGCCGGGCACACCCTCGAGCAGCACATGGCCCTTGGAGAGCAGGCCGACCAGCATCCGCTCGACGAGCTGATCCTGGCCGACGATGATGCGCTTGACCTCGAAGATGGCCCGCTCGAGCGTGTGGACCTCGGCGGCCAGGCCGTTCCCGCCGCCGGACGGCGCTTCATGGGCCGGCGCGCCCGGAGGACCACCCGGGCCCGAGTAACCGCTGGCGCCCGGAGGCGGCCCACCTGCTGCTGTCATCAATAACCCTCTCGTTCGGACACGACTGCCGGGCAGCGACGTGCCCGCGTCCAACTATTCCAGGCCCGCCGGATTCCGTCGACGCTGGCGGTTCGCCCCGCGCTCGGCCGGGGCATCGCACCGCCGATCAGTACTCGATGATCCTAGTCAAGAACGGCGTCATGCCGGGCGTGCGGACGGGGCTCACGGTGACATGCCCCGCGAGGCTGGACGCCTCCAGCATCTGGCCGTTGCCCAGGTACATCGTGACGTGCTGGCCGCCGTTGGGCCCGTAGAAGATGAGGTCGCCGCGCCGGGCCTGGTCGGGCGGGATGTGCCGGCCGGCGTTGTACTGGTCGCCGGAGAACCGCGGGATCAGCACGCCGACCCCGGCGAAGCCGTACCGCATCAGGCCGGAGCAGTCGAAGCCGTTGATGTTCGCGCCGTCGCCGACGCCCTTGCTCGGGCCCTCCAGCGAGCCGCCGCCCCACGAGTACGGCACGCCCATCTGCGAACCCATGCGCTTGATCACGTACTCGATGGCCTGCCGGCCGTAGACCCGCGGGATCTTGCCGCCCGGGTTGGTGGGGCTGGCCGCGGCGGGGGCGGGATCCCCCAGGATGTTGATTCCCAGGCCGCCCAAAAATTGCCTGCCGAGGTCCATCGTCGTTTGGGTGGCCTGGGCGGTCGCCTGCAGCGAGGCGTTGGCGACGGCGAGCGGGTCACCCGGGGCGCCCGCGCTGATCGTCGCCGGCAGGGTGGGATCCCACGCGCCGGGTTCGGCCCTGACGACGGCAGCCGGGCCGGCCACCGAAAGCGTCAACCCGGCCACCACGGCGGTGATCCAGGCGAAATTGAACAGGCGAATCCGCTTGCGGCGCATGGCTTTCCGTTCGGTTCTCATTCGTTTACCACTCGATGTAGCGGACCACGTAGGGTGTCATGCCGCTGGTGCGCACCGGCGCGACGCGGACCTTCAGACCGATGTCGGGGGCTTCCAGCATTTGGCCGTCGCCGAGGTAGATCGTCACGTGCTGGCTGCCGCCGGGGCCGTAGAAGATGACGTCGCCGCGACGCATCTGCGATGACGGGATCTTGCGACCCAGGTTGTACTGCGAGCCCGAATAGTGCGGCAGCTTGATGCCGACCCCGGCGAACGAGTACAGGACCAGGCCCGAACAGTCGAAGCCGGTGATGCCCGCTCCCGAATCGATGCCCTTGCTGGGCCCGGCGGCGTTGCCGCCGCCCCAGGAGTAGGGGACGCCGATCTGCGACATGCCGCGCCGGATCACGTATTCGGTGGCCTGCCGCCCGTAGACCCGCGGGATCCGCCCGGAAGTCCCGCCGGGGGCCGCGTTGGTGATGCCGGTGTCGTCGGGCTTGAGGATGCCGAGTTGCTGCAGGAAGTTGCGGCCCAGACCGGCGGTGACCTGGGTAGAGGTCGCCGAGATGCCCAGCACCTGATTGATGACGGCGATCGGGTCGCCCGGGACGTTCGCGCTCGGGATCATCGGCAAGGTGGGGTCCCAGGCGCCGTCCCAGCGTCGGGGCCCGCCCTGCGGCGCGGGCGCGCCCGGCGAGCCGGTCTCCCATCGGTCACCGGACGCCGGCGCGGCTGGGCCGCCGGCTCCGGCCGACCATTGCCGTTGCGCCGCTTCGAGTTTCGCCTGCGCCTCGTCGCGTTCGGCGGCCAGGCGAGTGACTTGCTCGCGCTGAGAGTCGAACTTGCGCTTGGAGTCGGTCAGCGCCGCCACGGCGGCGTCCTGGCTGCCCTTGGCGTCGGCGGCGGCCTTGTCGGCCTTCTGCTTGGCCAGCCGCGCCGCCGATTCCTTGTTCACCTGTTCGGTGCGCGCCCGCTGCAGTTTGGCCATCACCGTTTGCGAGCTCGCCGACAGGGTCTTGGCGGCGGCCTCGGTGGCGATGATGTCGTCGGGGCTGGCGGCGGTCAGGTAACTGCTGGAGGGACCGTTCATGTAGGTGGCCGCCGCGAACGTGTCGAACCGCTGTTGCGCGGCGGCGATCGCGGCGTTGGCCTCCTTGACGGCCTGCTGGCTGGCGTCCAGGTCGCGCTGGGCCGTGGCGGCGTTGTCTCGGGCGGTCTCGACGTCGACCAGGGCCTTGTTGACGCTCTCCTGTTCGGTCTGGATTTCGGCACTCAGGTTTTCCAGGCGCTGGTTGGCCTTCGCCACGTTCGCGATCAACCCGGCCAGGCTGTCGGCGGCGGGGTCGGCCGGCGCCAGCCCCGGCGTGCATACCAGTAGGGCCACGCTCACGACGGAGGGCACGACCGGCCGGACCAGCCTCGCGACCGGCCGCGCAGCGGAGCCCCGACGTGTGCGTCTCATTCGACTCAGGTCTCCTACGGCTCAACGCGACGGGCGGCGCCGGCCACAGAATCCGGTAAAGGCGCCAAAGACAACACCAGCATCATTTGCACCGTACGTCACACTCTTTGGCGTGCAAACGCTCCACCGAAATCGCACTCTCTACGTGCGTTTAATGTGACCGAACGGTGACCTACGGTGTTTGCCGCCAGGGCGCGCCGGCGGTCGACCTGCGGGGCGGGACAGGCCCGACAGAGGTGGCTAGGCCGTGTTGGTGGGCGTCACTTCCTGTGCTCCGGCCGATTCGGTCGGGGTTGCTGAACGCCGGGCGCGCAACTGCAGGAGCCGCGTCCCGACGGCCGCCGCGAAGACGGCGATCAGCAGGAAGATGGTGAGCCCCGTCCAGGGGAATTCGTGGCCCTCCAACTCGCCCACGAAGTGCTGCGCGGAGACCACCGGGTTGCCGGTCTTGGCGATGTCCTCACCGGCCTCGAGGGTGACCCGCGGGAATTGGGTGCTGTAGCTCCCGACGTAGTTCGGGCTCAACGTCAGGACGGTGGAGTCGTGGTAGTCGGCGCCGACCACGGTCGAGATGTCGCGCAGCGGGGTGTCGTTGGGCGGGTTGTGATCGAGCAGCACGATCTTGAGGTTGATGCCGTGGGCGCGCGCCTGGTTGACCACGTCGAGCAGCCCGGGCATGGCCGCGGGCGGCGCGCTCACCCCGTCGGCGGCCACCTGCGCCTTGATCGCGGCCATGTCGACGTCTTGCGGGATGTAAAGCGGCAGGACGAAGGAGTCGTGCCCGGTCATGTGTCCCTCCTGCTGCGCCGTCACACTGGCGTGGCGCTCGGCCACCGCGGTCACTCTAGCGTGACCGCGGGCCAGCATTGGGGGGCCGCAAGGGGTTTAAACCGTCGACTTCCGCGACAAGACTGGGACTGGCGGGGACCCCGCCGTAATACAGGACAAGCGTACTGTTAAAGTGGTAAGCACCGCCGACACGGCCCGTGGGCGGAAGAACTTAATCCCGGGAGTTGAAGTGAGTAAAGAAGATTCTGTGAACTCGTTCGGAGCACGCGACACCCTCGAGGTCGGCGACAAGAGTTATCAGATCTATCGACTCGACGCCGTCCGGGGCACCGAGAAACTCCCCTACAGCCTCAAAGTCCTCGCCGAGAACCTGCTGCGCAACGAGGACGGCGCCAACATCACCAAGGACCACATCGAGGCCATCGCGAACTGGGATCCCAAGGCGGAGCCCAGCATTGAGATCCAGTACACGCCCGCCCGCGTGGTGATGCAGGACTTCACCGGGGTCCCGTGCATCGTCGACCTGGCCACCATGCGCGAGGCGATCGGCGACCTCGGCGGCAAGGCGGAGAAGGTCAACCCCTTGGCGCCGGCCGACCTGGTGATCGACCACTCGGTGATCGCCGACCTGTTCGGCACCGCCGACGCCTTCGAGCGCAACGTCGAGATCGAATACCAGCGCAACGGGGAGCGCTATCAGTTCCTGCGCTGGGGCCAGGGCGCTTTCCGTGATTTCAAGGTGGTGCCCCCGGGCACCGGCATCGTGCACCAGGTCAACATCGAGTACCTGGCCAGCGTGGTGATGGAACGCGACGGGGTGGCCTACCCCGACACCTGCGTGGGCACCGACTCGCACACCACGATGGTCAACGGCCTGGGCGTGCTGGGTTGGGGCGTCGGCGGCATCGAGGCCGAGGCCGCGATGCTCGGTCAGCCGGTGTCGATGCTGATCCCGCGCGTCGTCGGGTTCAAGCTGACCGGTGAGATCCAGGCCGGCGTCACCGCCACCGACGTGGTGCTGACCGTCACCGAGATGCTGCGCAAGCACGGTGTGGTCGGCAAGTTCGTCGAGTTCTACGGCGAGGGCGTGGCCGAGGTGCCGCTGGCCAACCGCGCCACCCTGGGCAACATGAGCCCCGAATTCGGTTCCACCGCAGCGATTTTCCCGATCGACGAGGAGACCATCTCCTACCTGCGGTTCACCGGCCGCTCCGACGAGCAGCTGGCGCTGGTCGAGGCGTACGCCAAGGAGCAGGGCATGTGGCACGACCCCTCCCACGAGCCGGCCTTCTCCGAGTACCTCGAACTCAACCTGTCCGACGTGGTGCCCTCGATCGCGGGACCGAAGCGCCCGCAGGACCGAATCGCGTTGTCGGACGCGAAATCCACGTTCCGCGCGCAGATCGGCGACTACGTCGGCGACGACCCCGACAAGAAGGAGTACTCCAAGCTCGACGAGGCCGTCGACGAGTCCTTCCCGGCCAGCGACCCCGGGGCGCTGGAGAACGGCCACGCCGACGACGCCCCGAAGTTCGAATCGGCCGCGGCGCATGCCAAGGGCCGGGTGAGCAACCCGGTGCGGGTGCGCTCCGACGACCGCGGCGAGTTCGAGCTCGACCACGGCGCGGTGGTGATCGCGGCGATCACGTCGTGCACCAACACCTCCAACCCCGAGGTGATGCTGGGCGCGGCGCTGCTGGCCCGCAACGCCGTCGAGAAGGGGTTGGCGTCCAAGCCGTGGGTGAAGACCACGATGGCGCCGGGCTCGCAGGTGGTCCACGACTACTACGACAAGGCCGGCCTGTGGCCGTATCTGGAGAAGCTGGGCTTCTACCTGGTCGGCTACGGCTGCACCACGTGCATCGGCAACTCCGGCCCGCTGCCCGAGGAGATCTCCAAGGCGATCAACGACAACGACCTGTCGGTGTCCGCGGTGCTGTCCGGCAACCGGAACTTCGAGGGCCGGATCAACCCCGACGTGAAGATGAACTACCTCGCGTCCCCGCCGCTGGTGGTCGCCTACGCGTTGGCCGGGACCATGGACTTCGACTTCGAGTCGCAGCCGCTCGGTCAGGACGAGGACGGCAACGACGTGTTTTTGAAGGACATCTGGCCGTCGCAGAAGGACGTCTCGGACACCATCGCCTCGGCGATCAGCCAGGAGATGTTCACCAAGAACTACGCCGACGTGTTCAAGGGTGACGAGCGGTGGCGCAACCTGCCCACCCCGAGCGGCAATACCTTTGAGTGGGACCAGGATTCGACCTACGTGCGCAAGCCCCCGTACTTCGAGGGCATGTCGGCCGAACCCGAGCCGGTCGGCGACATCACCGGCGCGCGGGTGCTGGCGCTGCTGGGCGACTCGGTGACCACCGACCACATCTCCCCCGCCGGCGCGATCAAGCCGGGCACCCCGGCCGCGCAGTACCTCGACGAGCACGGCGTCGAGCGCAAGGACTACAACTCCTTCGGCTCCCGCCGCGGCAACCACGAGGTCATGATCCGCGGCACGTTCGCCAACATCCGGCTGCGCAACCAACTGCTCGACGACGTCTCGGGCGGCTACACCCGGGACTTCACCCAGGACGGCGGCCCGCAGGCGTTCATCTACGACGCCGCGCAAAACTATGCGGCGCAGGACATCCCGCTGGTGGTCCTGGGCGGTAAGGAATATGGGTCCGGGTCATCTCGCGACTGGGCGGCCAAGGGCACGCTGCTGCTGGGCGTGCGCGCGGTGATCGCCGAGTCGTTCGAGCGCATCCACCGCTCCAACCTGATCGGCATGGGCGTGATCCCGCTGCAGTTCCCCGAAGGCAAGTCGGCCAAGGAACTGGGGCTGGACGGCACCGAGGTGTTCGACATCACCGGCATCGAGGAGCTCAACGACGGCAAGACGCCAAAGACGGTGCGCGTCAAGGCTTCCAAGGAAGGCGGCGACCCGATCGAGTTCGACGCGGTGGTGCGCATCGACACCCCCGGGGAGGCCGACTACTACCGCAACGGCGGCATCCTGCAGTACGTGCTGCGCAACATGCTGAAGTCGTAGCCGCCACCGCTTGTGCCAAAAGTCAGCGAGGACCATCTGGCGGCTCGCCGCCGCCAGATCCTCGACGGCGCCCGCCGCTGCTTCGCCGCATACGGCTACGACAAGGCCACGGTGCGGCGGCTGGAAACGGCGATCGGGATGTCGCGCGGTGCGATCTTCCACCACTTCCGCGACAAGGACGCGCTGTTCTTCGCGCTGGCGCACGAGGATGCCGAGCGAATGGCCGACGTCGCGTCGCGCGAGGGCTTGATCCAGGTGATGCGCGACATGCTCGCCGCGCCCGACCAGTTCGACTGGCTGGCCACCCGGCTGGAGATCGCGCGCAAGCTGCGCAACGACCCGGACTTCAGCCGCGGCTGGGCGGAGCGGTCCGCGGAACTGGCGGCGGCGACGACCGATCGGTTGCGCCGCCAGAAGGAGGCGCACCGGCTGCGCGACGACGTCCCCGGTGACGTGTTGCAGTGCTATCTGGAATTGGTGCTCGACGGCCTGGTGGCCCGGCTCGCCTCGGGCGAAGACCCGCGGCGGTTGTCCGCCGTGCTCGACCTCGTCGAAAAGTCCGTGCGCCGCAACGATTCCGGGTCGTAGCGCGCCGCTACACCCGGGCGACCCGCGCGGTGCGGTTGGGGCCGCCCCGGCCGCGCATCGTGGTGCCCGCCTGCCGCAGCAGGCTGTGAATCGAGCCGTACGATCGGCCCGTGCGGGCGGACAGGGTGCGGATGCTGGCGCCGCCCTCATAGGCGTTGCGCAGCTCGACCAGCAACTGGTCGCGGGTCTTGGACCTTTGCAGTGTCCTTTTCATGGCTGGCCTCCGCGCCTCGACACGATCGCAAGCACCCAGAGTAAGAACCCGCCGCCACCCGCGGGGGTGATTTCAACCAGAAATCAGGCGAGCTCGATCAGATCGCGGTATTCGTCGGACCAGAAGTCCTCGGTGCCGTCGGGCAGCAGCACGACGCGCTGCGGGTCCAGGGCCTCGGCCGCGCCCGGGTCGTGCGTCACCAGCACCACCGCGCCGGAGTAGCTGCGCAGCGCGTCGAGCACCTGTTCGCGCGACGCGGGGTCGAGGTTGTTAGTCGGTTCGTCGAGGAGCAGGACGTTCGCCGTGGAGGCGACCAGACCGGCCAGCGCGAGCCGGGTCTTCTCGCCGCCCGACAGGGTGCCCGCCGGCTGGTCGAGTTGCGGCCCGCTGAACATGAACGCGCCCAGCAGGCCGCGCAGATCCTGCTCGCCCGAATCGGGTGCGGCGTGCCGGATGTTCTCCCACACGCTCGCGTCGTTGTCGAGCGTGTCGTGCTCTTGGGCGAAATAGCCCATCCGCAAACCGTGTCCGGGCTCCAGCCCGCCGGTGTCGGGCTGCTCGGTGCCGGCCAACAACCGCAGCAGCGTGGTCTTGCCGGCGCCGTTGAGGCCCAGCACCACCACCCGCGACCCGCGGTCGATGGCCAGATCGACCCCGCTGAACACCTCCAGCGACCCGTACGACTTGCTCAGCCCCTTGGCGATCAGCGGCGTGCGCCCGCACGGGGCCGGGGTGGGGAACTTGATGCGCGCCACCTTGTCGGCGACCCGTTCCTCGTCGAGCGCGGCCATCATCCGGTCGGCGCGACGCAACATGTTCTGCGCCGCAACGGCTTTCGTGGCCTTGGCGCCCAATTTGGCGGCCTGCGTGCGCAGCGCGGCGGCCTTGCGTTCGGCGTTGGCGCGTTCCCGGCGGCGACGCTGCTCGTCGGTGGCCCGGGCGTCGAGGTACTTCTGCCAGCCCATGTTGTAGACGTCGACCTCGCCGCGCACGGCGTCGAGAAACCACACCCGGTTCACGACGTCGGCGAGCAACTCGACGTTGTGGCTGATGATCACCAGCCCGCCGGTGTGGGCCCGCAGGAAATCCCGCAGCCAGCCAACCGAATCGGCGTCCAGGTGGTTGGTGGGCTCGTCCAGCAGCAATGTGGTCTCTGAACCTGAAGCGCCCGCTCCGCCTTCCGACGCGGCGAACAGGATGCGAGCGAGCTCCACCCGGCGGCGCTGCCCACCGGACAGCGTGCGCAGCTGCTGCGTCAGCACCCGGTCCGGCAAGCCCAGGCTCGCGCAGATGCGGCTGGCCTCGCTCTCGGCGCCGTAGCCGCCCAACGCGACGAACCGCTCCTCCAGCTGCCCATAGCGGCGGATGGCGCGGTCGCGCGCCGCGTCGTCGGCGACCTCGGCCATCAAGGCCTGCTGCTTTTCCAGGTCGGTGAGCAGGACGTCGAGGCCGCGCGCCGACAGGACGCGGTCGCGCGCCAGCACGTCCAGGTCGCCCTCTTTGGGATCCTGTGGCAGATAACCGATTTCGCCGGCGCGGGCGACGGATCCGGCATACGGTTCGGTCTCCCCCGCCAGGATGCGCAGGGTGGTGGTCTTGCCGGCGCCGTTGCGGCCGACCAGCCCGATGCGGTCGCCCGGCTGCACGCGCAGGTCCGGCCCGTCGGGCGAGAGCAGAATGCGCGCACCAGCGCGGACCTCGAGGTCCGTGGCCGTGATCACATCTTCTCCCTTTTTGCTCCGCCGCTATTTGTCGTCGGTGAACACCGGCGGCCGCTTCTCCGCGCGCGCGGCGACCGCTTCTTCGAAGTTGGCGGTGAGCAGACGAACGAACAGTTGACCCAAGCCTTCGGCTTGCATGTGCCCCTCCAGGCTACCGGCGTCCAGTCCACTCCACAGTGTGCGCTTGGTCAACTCGATTCCCGGCCGCGAGAAGGCCGCGATGCGCGCGGCGATGGCGTAGCAGGTGTCCAGCAGCTGCTCGTCGGGCACCTGGCACGACACCAGGCCGATGCGCTCGGCCTCCTCGGCGGTGACGTCGCGGCCGGTCAGCATGATTTCGAAGGCCCGCGACGCGCCGATGGCCCGGGGCAGGAGGTAACTGAGCCCCAGTTCGCTGGCGGTCAGGCCGTTGTTGATGCCGGCCGCGCGGAAGTACGCGCCGGTCGAGGCGACCCGGATGTCGGCGGCCAGCGCCAGGCAGAGCCCGCCGCCGATCGCGGGCCCGTTGACCGCGGCGATCACCGGCTGGTGCAGGCGCCGCAGCCCCAGGATGACCTCGTCGAGGACCTCCATGGAGCGCAGCGCGTACGTCGGGCGGGTCAGCCCCTCCACATGGGGCACCGAGCCCGCGGACTTGTGGTCGGCGCCCGAGGAGAAACCCCGGCCCGCCCCGGTCAGCACGACCACGCGCACGGAATTGTCGTACCGGACCTGCTCCAGGGCCTCCTTGAGCGGCACCATGACGTCGAACGCCATGGAATTCATCCGCTCGGGCCGATTGAGGGTTATCAGCGCGACACCGGGTCGCGGGTGCTCTACCAGTACCAAACTCACCCAAGCAACCTAGCGCGTTGCCGGGGGCCGCCCCGCGCGCGCCGCGGCGCCGGTCCTATTCGGCCTGGCCGGCCTGGGCCGCGTCGACGTCGAAGGCCCGGATTTGCTGCACGAGGTCTTCGAGGGCCGCCGGCGGCAGCACCCCGGCCTGGTTGAACAGCAGTTTGCCCTTCTTGAACGCCATCAGCGTCGGGATGGAGCGAATCTGGGCGGCCGCGGCCAGCTGTTGTTCGGCCTCGGTGTCGACCTTGGCGTGCACGATGTCGGGGTGCTTCTCGGCGGACGCCTGGAAAGTGGGCCCGAACTGGCGGCATGGGCCGCACCAGGACGCCCAGAAATCGACGAGCACGATGTCGTTGCCCTCGATGGTTTCGTTGAACTTCTCAGCGGTGAGATCGAGTGTTGTCACGTTTGCTGTAACGCGGGGGCGCGACGTGGTGTTCCCGGGGTTTGGCGGCGGGGCGGGACCGCTCGAGGTGCCCGCTCCGCTTTTTCCCCGCCGCAACCGTCGCGTAACCCGGCGGCGGCCGACCGTAGGTTACGGTTGCGTACGTTTTCCCACGTCGGAGACACTGAGCGGACGATCCGCCGCGTCAAGGGACCAGTGAGGGAATCGCGTTGGGCCACTACATCGCTAACGTCCGTGATCTCGAGTTCAACCTGTTCGAAGTGCTCGACGTAGGCGCCGTGCTCGGCACCGGACGCTACAGCGACCTCGACGCGGAAACGGTGCGGACGATCCTCGAGGAAGCCGCCCGCCTGGCCGAAGGCCCGGTGGCCGAGTCCTTCGCCTTCGCCGACCGCAACCCGCCGGTGTTCGACCCGGCCACCCACACCATCAGCGTGGCGCCCGAACTGGCCAAGACGGTGCAGGCGATCAAAGAGGCCGGCTGGTGGCGATTGATGCTGGACGAACAGATCGGCGGCATGGCCGCGCCACCGCCGCTGGCCTGGGGCGTCAACGAAATGATCATCTGCGCCAACCCGTCGGCGAACTTCTTCAGCCTCGGCCCGCTGATGGCGCAGGCCCTGTTCGTCGAGGGGAACGAGGAGCAGCGGCGCTGGGCGGCCGAGGGCGTGGAGCGCGGCTGGGCGGCCACCATGGTCCTCACCGAACCCGACGCGGGCTCCGACGTCGGGGCCGGCCGCGCCAAGGCCATCGCCCAACCCGACGGCACCTGGCACATCGAGGGCGTCAAGCGGTTCATCTCGGGCGGCGACGTGGGCAACACCGCCGACAACATCTTCCACCTGGTGCTCGCCCGCCCGGAGGGCGCCGGGCCGGGCACCAAGGGACTGAGCCTGTTCTACGTGCCCGAGTACCTTTTCGACCCCGAAACGTTCGAACTCGGCCCCCGCAACGGGGTTTTCGTCACGGGGCTGGAGCACAAGATGGGGATCAAGTCCTCCCCCACGTGTGAATTGACCTTCGGCGCAACGGATCTGCCCGCGGTCGGCTATCTGGTCGGCGACGTGCACAACGGGATCGCGCAGATGTTCACCGTGATCGAGCACGCGCGCATGACGATCGGCGTGAAGGCCGCCGGCACGCTGTCCACCGGCTACCTGAACGCGCTGGCGTTCGCCAAGGAGCGGGTGCAGGGCGCGGACCTGACGCAGATGTCGGACAAGACGGCACCGCGGGTGACCATCATGCATCACCCCGACGTGCGTCGCAGCCTGATGACGCAGAAGGCGTACGCCGAGGGTTTGCGGGCCCTGTACATGTACGCCGCCGCGCACCAGGACGACGCTGTCGCCCAACATGTTTCGGGCGCCGACCACCAGATGGCCCACCGCGTGGACGACCTGCTCCTGCCGATCGTCAAGGGCGTGAGCTCGGAACGCGCCTACGAGATCCTGACCGAGTCGTTGCAGACGCTGGGCGGTTCGGGCTTCCTGCAGGACTACCCGCTGGAGCAGTACATCCGGGACTCCAAGATCGATTCGCTCTACGAGGGCACCACGGCGATCCAGGCGCTGGACTTCTTCTTCCGCAAGATCGTTCGCGACCGCGGCGAGGCCCTGCAGTTCGTGACGGCTCAGATCAGCGCGACAATCGATGAGTGCGACGAGGAGCTCAAGCCGCAGGCCGAGCTGCTGCAGACGGCGCTCGACGAGGTCATGTCGATGACGGGTGCGTTGACCGGGTACCTGATGTCCGCCGCGCAACATCCCACCGAAATCTACAAAGTCGGGCTCGGATCGGTGCGGTACCTGCTCGCGGTCGGCGACCTGCTCATCGGCTGGCGACTGTTGGTGCAGGCCGGGATCGCGCACGCCGCGCTGGCGGGCGCGGACGGGAACGACGCCGCGTTTTATCGGGGCAAGGTGGCGACGTCGGCCTTTTTCGCCAAGAACATGCTGCCTAAGCTCACGTCGCTGCGCAAAGTCATCGAGTCCATCGACGGCGAAATCATGCGCATCCCCGAGCAAGCGTTCTGACCGCGGCGCGGATTACGCACAGGTTAGCCACAGCTCCAACTGGTAATACCCATTCCGTTGGGTCCCACCACGATTGGAGATACGTTGATGTCTGCCAGCTGTCCAGCGCCTCGGCTCACCCGTTTGGCGGCTGTCGCTGCCGCCGCGCTGTCGGTCGCCGCGTGCAGTTCGTCCAACCAATCTAGCCCGCCGACCTCGACGTCGACGTCCACCTCGGTGGTGACCTCCACGACCACATCGCCGGCCCCGGCGAGCGGCGAGGCGCGGGTCAGCGGTCTGATCGCGTCGGTGGCGGGCAACTCCATTCAGGTCACGAAGGAGGACAACTCGACCGCTGCGGTGAACTTCACCTCCACCACCAAGGTCACCGAAACCGTCCCGGCCGCGCTGACCGATGTCACCGCGGGCAGCTGCGTCACCGTGCGGCCCACCCAGGAAGCTCAGCCCGGGCAGCCGGTCACTGCGGCGGCGGTGAAGATCAGCCCCTCCGTCAACGGCGCGTGCCCGGCCAAGCCGGCGGGGCAGGGTTCGGCCCCGAGCTCGACCACCCCGCCGCCCCCGGGCTCGCCGGCGCCGGCCCCGAAGCCCGGCCCGGTTCGTGGTTCGGTGGCCTCCGTGTCGGGCAACACCATCAACGTCGGCGGCACCGACCCCAGCGGCAACA
Organism: Mycobacterium sp. E2989; assembly: GCF_001667595.1. Lineage (NCBI taxonomy): Bacteria > Bacillati > Actinomycetota > Actinomycetes > Mycobacteriales > Mycobacteriaceae > Mycobacterium > Mycobacterium sp. E2989. Next base: position 72,637 of record NZ_LZJX01000138.1, read on the forward strand.
CCACGCAGACCGCGGTGACGGTCGACGACAAGACCAAGTACAGCAAGCAGACGACCGCCGCCACCGACGCGATCACACAGGGCAAGTGCCTATGGGCGCGCGGGACGATGGACAACGGCACCCTGCAGGCGACCAGCATCAACGTGCGGCAGGCCACCGACGGCAGGTGCGGCAAGCCCAAGTAGGTCCGGCCCAGGGCGGCTGAGCTAACCGCTCCTACCAGGCGGGCGCGGTGCCGCCACCGCGCCCGCCTGGGCCTGCGAGCAATCAGCCCGTCACACGCAGGTGTTTTCGCGCCGTGAGCTCGCCGTCGGTCACCCATTCGCGCATCGGTTTCCCGGGCGCGCACAGCAGGGTGAGGACATAGCTACAAGGAATATCGGTGCGGTTGTTGGCGTCCCGATAGTGGATCACGTCGCCGCCGCGCCCCCAAAAAGCCTCTCCAGCACGGAGCACGCGTGGCGCTTCACCCTCGAGCTCGAACAACATCTCACCGCCGATCATGTAACCGAATCCGGGGCCCCCGGGAAGGCGGTGCGGCGGGTACCCAGAGGCGCCCGGCGGATGGGTGATGAGAACGGTCACGACATGGGCATCGTCGGGAATGGACGGTAATCGCACTTCCTGAAGCACCTGGACGGTTGACTCGGGTGCGGACTCGGACGTTTCCAACGACATTCGTCATCCCGTCCTGGCGGGGCGTGCTTCGATCCAGTCGGAGTATCGAGTCGTGAAGATCGTCGCGTTCTCGTCGGGCGCGAGGCTGTGATCGTCGATCACCGCACCGAAATACGGAGCCTGGGGATCGGTCACGACCCGGCGTCGATCGCCGTTGGCGGCGAGGCCCGCGCGAACGAAGTCGTCCATGCCCATTGCTTCGGGTCCCGCGATCTCCACGACGCCGTTGATGGGAGGTCCGATCGCCGCGCGAGCCACGGCGGTGGCGACATCGTCGGCGGCGATGGGGCGGAACGATGCGGGTGGCAATCTCACAATCTCCCCGTCTGTCGCGGAATCGGCCAAGCCAATCGCGAACTCGTAGAACGGCGTCGCGCGCACAATCGAGTACGGCCGGCCCGAATCCTTGATCAGCTCCTCCTGAGCCGCTTTGGCGGTGTTGTAGCCGCTGTCTGGCATGCTCTGCGATCCGACGACGGACAACGCGACATGGTGTTTGACTCCCGCTTCCCGCTCGGCAGAAAGAAGGTTCTTGGTCGCGGTCGTGAAGAAGTGCATCACAGGCTCGTCGTCGAAAATTGGTGAATCAGCAACGTCGACAAGGACATCCGCGCCGGTGACGGCGACTGCTAGGCCTTCGCCGGTGAGTGAGTCGACACCGGATCGGCGTGAAGCGGCGATCACGTCGTGTCCCTGCGCGCCAAGCTTGGCCACCACTTTCGAGCCAATGAGGCCACGCCCGCCGATGACTACGATCTTCATGATGAACCTTTCAGCGTTGTAGTCTGGCCGGTGATCGAGCCCCGCCGGGACGATCGGAGACGCTTGCCGGCATCGGGGACGTGGGTCCTGCGATCGACGTTCCACCGGATGACGTTCGCTCGCCGAGGCGCCCTGCAAGCAGACCGGCCATCCGTCTCGGTCCATTCAGCCTGTGGCCGAACGGGGTGATCTGTCATCACCCCGGCCACCTCTTCACCCGGGTGAGGACCCCGTGTGCCCGGTCACTCAGCGTCCGCATCGAACTCTTCGCGCGCCACCGTGTAGAACGACATGCCGTCGTTTGGGCTGCCACTGATCTGACCGTGGTGCCGCCCGGCGCGCAGCGGAAGGCCGTCCGGGTAGCCAAGTTCCGGCTCCTCAGCGGCCAGACGCTCGTCCAGCGTCAGGTGCTCGTCGGCAGAGATCCAGCGCAACGGCGCATCGACCACGATGTCGCCATCGTCATTGCGTACTTCGTCGGAGTCCAACGACTCGCTGGGCCCCAATGTGCCATCGGGCCGGGTGTCGTCGTAGTCGCCGTCGCTGATCATATTCCTCGCCTCCACGCGGGTCTCAGCCCGAGCGCGCCCTACGCACGCGATTTGCGAACCCGCCGCGTCCTCAAAGAGGTTCACCTGGGAATTTCAAGTCGAAGCGTTTGCAGAGTTCGGCGACGCTGTCGACATCCATCTCGAGTTCGTAGCGCGCACAGAGCTCATCCAGGACTTCGGGCGATATCGTCGCGATACCGCCGAGATCAGCAAGCTCGTCGAAGAACTGCTCGAATCCCGCGGGGGAAATGATCTCGAGGATGCGGGCAGGCTCGTCGCCCGCGTTCCAGAACGTATGCCATTGGCCTCGAGGCTTGAAGATGAAGTCGCCGGGCCCGCCGTAGAGCACCTCATCGCCGAGCAAGGCGCCCACGCGCCCCTCGATGATCCAGCTGTATTCATCTTCGTTGTGATGGCGATGAAGGGGTGCGGCAAGCGCCCGGGGTGACATGGGATGCTCGAGGACGGAGAAGCGACCGTCAGCCCCAAATCTATCCAGGATGTGGCGCACACCGACGGTCCCATTGAAGACGGACTTGCCTTCGGTGCGCCCGACAGACTTGGCCGGCGGCCCGCCGGGCCTGAAGATGTTTATTGTCACTGCAATCTCTCCTTTGAGGCTTTCTGTCTAATTGCGGCCGGCCATGACGCCGCCATCGACATTGAGAATCGCGCCGGTGACCCAGCTGGCCTGATCCGACAGCAGATATGTCACGGCATTGGCCACGTCGGCTGGTGTGCCGACTCGCCCCAAAGGGTGAAAGGGCGCGAAAGTGTCGAGCGTCGAATCGATCTCGTCCTTGGGTACCCAGCGCTCGAGTGCCGGGGTTTTGACGGCGGCCGGTGCCACGGCGTTCACCCGAATCTTGTGCCCGGCAAGCTCGATGGCCAGGTTATGGGTCAGCGCATGGAGGCCGGCTTTTTGCATGGAGTGCCCGCACGACGGGGTCACACCGATCGCCTGATGCGCCCACATGCTGCCGATGTTGACAATGGCCCCGCCCTCACCGCGGGCGATCATGCCCGCGACAACGGTCTGGGTCAGGAAGAACAGGGCGTAATTGAGGTCCATGTACGAGTCGTAGTCCTGCGCTTCGTACTCGAGAAAAGGCTTGGGGATGAAGAATCCGGCCGCGTTGACCAACAGTGTCGCCTGGCCGTGCTCCTCAGAAAGCGTCCGCTGCACATCGGCGACCGCGTCGCGATCCGTCAGCTCGGCGGAGATACCCCAAGCATGGCCACGCCGGCTCAGCTCGGCGACGGTTTCGTCGACGCGGTTCTTCGACAGACCCACGATCACCGCGCTCCCGCCATGATCGACGATGTCGATCGCAACCTGCCGACCCATGCCGGCACTGCCGCCGATGACAACAACCTTCTTGCCCTCAAAATGCATGTGCGCCTTCCTGGTTCTCGTTGCGGCTGTGCTGGACCGCTTCGTGGTGACGACGGCTGTAACGCGTTCCACCGGACTGGTCGTACCGAGACTGCTGTCGAGCGAGGTGAGCTGTCATCACCCCCACCACCTGTTCACCCGGGTGAGACTGCGCGACGCTAAGCGCGAATCGTGCTTTGGAAAGCCCCGGCTAGCTGAAACTTTCTGTGCACGAGTTTGTTTCGTTTCCCGGCCTGGGTTGATCATTGCGGCTCCGGAGACACTCGCCAGATTTCGCCGCCACTGGTCCGTCACAACGAGGCCGCGACAGCCCATAGCTCTTCGGCCACCGGAGCGTCCGCCCAGCCCAGTCCGCTCAGCACCACATCGGTCGCACCCGCATCCAGATAACTCCGAAGCTGACGCCTGAGTGTTTTCGCTGAACCCACCACTGCGAGGTCTGCCGCATCGCGAACACCTTCGCGGGCGATCACCTTCCGATAAGACGGAATGGTCTCGTAGAAGCTTAATTGCTGGGCCGCGAAATTCCTTGCTGAATTGACGTTGTCGGACACCAGTGTTGGCACCTGCGCGATGATCCTGGGTTTCGGCCGTCCAGCGGCGGCGGCTGACTTCGCGATGGCCGGTTCGATGAACTCTGCGATTGTCCGCGGACCGGCGAGATATGTCAGAGTGCCGTCGGCCAGCTCGCCGGCGACCCGCAACGCCTTCGGGCCCATCGCTGCCACATACACCGGAATGGGCGTGCCCCCGGCGACCCGCACCGGCCATCCAGGATGCGCGCTGATCTCGTTGCCGCTGAAGTCCACCGCGCCGGTGTCGAAGATGGACTTCAGCACCGTCAGGTGCTCACGAAGGCGTGTGATCGTGTTGGGCCACGACGTCCGGAAGGCCTGTCGCTCCGGCTCGTGCGCACCCAACCCGAGACCAAGACTAAAGGCGCCGTGCGATGCGGCCTGCGCCGTCTGCGCCAGCGACGCGACGATCAGTGGATGACGCGGGTTGATCGGCACCACCGCCGTACCGACCCCGAGCCCCGGTACGGCCGCACCCACCAACGCGGCGAGGGCAATCGCATCAAGGTCGAATTGCTGGCCCAGCCAGACCTGCCGGACGCCGAGCGAACGCGCACGGCCGGCCTGCGCAACCACGTCATCGACGACGTTGATTGCTTGAGGATTGGGGAACAACACGATTCCGGTCGGCATGGTGGATCCAATCGCAGGCTGAACTGACCTCTTCGATCTGTTCGGATCGATCCCGGGTGGTGTTAAGCGCCCGGGGCGATCGCGCAGGCCGCGACACAGACCCAGGTGCCATCACGCTTTTGATATGTGTCCGTGTACAGAGCTTCCTGCTCCGCGCCATCGGCGAGCATGGTGTAGGTGGCGCGCGCGTGGATCAGAGCGACGTCACTGAGGATGCGGATGTTGACGTCGTGGACAGCGAGATCCTTGAAGGGACGCGGCTCAGCGATGTATTCGAGGAACTCTTCGCGGTTTCGGGTTACGCCCGGCGTCTGCACGATGAAGTCTTCAGCAAGGAACTCGCGGAAGCGCCGGACGTCGTTGAACTGGTCGGAGTGGACGTAGTCGTTGTTGAGCTGCGCGAGGATCGCCAAATCTTCGGCCGGTTGCTCGGCATGGTGCATCTTCTGTTCCCTCTCCGTGCGGTGTCAGCTCGACGGCGGCGTCGTCGAGACGGGCTTGGTCCCAAATTGCATCCTTGGAGCGCCTTGAGGAGCTGTCATCACCCGAAACGTGCATTCACCCGGGTGAACAGACCTGCCATCAAGACGAATTCGCGCCCAGACGTCTGGCGACCGAGCGGTGCACGGTTAGCGCGGAGACGATGGATCGGTTGCGGCCGAAGCGCTGCTGGCCAGGGCCGGTTGCACACCGGGCCGGTCGCGGCACAGTGCGGCAATCGCGCCCGGCACGGGCTGGCATCCGTCGGGCGGATTGGTGATCAACACGGCGGCGCACAACGCGCCGATGGTGAATAGCGCTGCGCTCACCTGAAACACGTGGGCGAATCCGGTGGCGCTCGCCGCGCCAACGCTGATCAGCCCCATGGACCCAATCGACATCAGCGCGCCCAGCCGCGAGACGGCGTTGTTGATCGCCGACGCCAGACCGCTGTGCTCTGACGGCACCGATGCCAGCGTCAGCGATGTCAGTGGCGTGACAGTCGCAACCAGCCCGATGGCCAGCACGGTTATTCCCGGAATTACGTCGGTGATCGCATGGAAATCCTGGGCTTTCGGACGGATCAGCAGCAGCCCGATGCCCGCCAAGGCGGGCCCGCCGATCAGGAATGTGCGCGGGCCCACCCGTGCGGCAATCCGGCCGACATGGCGGGCGAACACCAACGACAGCGCCGGAATCGGCAGGGTGGTCAATCCGGCCGCGGTTGCTGAGTAGCCGCCGATTTCTTGGGTGTAGAGGGCGATGGCCAGCGAAGCCAGCGTCAACCCGGCATAGATGAATGCGGTGACGAGATTGGCGGCGCCGAAATTACGAAAGGTGAACAGCGGCAACGGAACCATCGCATTCCTGCTGCGGCGCTGCCAGCTTACGAAGGCTGCCAGCGCGGCCACCCCAATCACCAGCGGCGCGATGACCCGCGGTTCGGTCCAGCCGTCGTGTTGCGATCCGATCAACGCATACACGGTCCCGGCCAGCCCGACCGCCGATAGGCCCACCCCCGCGACATCGACGCGTGCGCCTGCGACCCGTCGAGACATCGGGCACAGCCAGAATGTCAGCGCAAACCCGGCCGCGATGGGGATCGCCGACAACACGAAAATCCAGCGCCAGCCAAGCAAATCGACGCACAATCCACCCAGCAGGGGGCCCAACGCGAAGGCGGTTCCGGTCCACCCGGTCCAGACGCCGATCGCAGCGGACTGGTGCGCCTTGTCGAACACCGTATTGATCAGCGCCAGTGAGCCCGGCACGAGGAACGCCGCACCCAGGCCCTGGATTATGCGCCCGGCGATAAGCATCCCCGGTGAATTGGCAACCGCCGCCAGAACCGAGCCCGCCCCGAAAGTCATCAGCCCAAACCGCATTACCGGAACGCGTCCGAACAGATCCGAGATGGACCCGGCGGGAAGAATCACGGTCGCCATCGCCAGCAGGTAGCCCTCGATGACCCATTGCTGCAGCGCTAGGCCACCGCCGAGGTCACGCTCGGTGGCAGGCAACGCCAGGTTGATGACGGTGGAGTCGAGGAACGCGACCATTGACACCATCACCGCGACCGCCATCGCGCGGCTGGTCGGCGCCGCGTCGCGCAAGCTCACCGCCGGGGCCGTCCCGCGGGTGACGATGGCGGTGCGCCAGATCCCTTGCTTGCGAGGGTCATCGGCGGTTTCAGAGCGCCTTTCTCAGACTCTTCAGCTGCGCCAACGCATCGATGTCGCTCCTGGTGATCCCCTTGTGCCGGTTGGTTTGCGCGCTGTGGTCGTCGACGGGGATGGTCGCCTCGACCTCGTTGGCGCCGATGTCACCGGAACCGACGGATCGCTTGGAGCTTTGGGGGTTGCCGGGGCTTCGACCGCCGCAGTCGCCTTCCACATTGTCCTCCTTGGAATTTCGCTTCCGAACGGGCGGTAGTCCCGCGGCTTGATTCCGGTGCTGTGCTCACCACCGGTCGAAATGCAGCACATCGTCGAGCGGTATCCGTTTGGCGCGCCGGAATGTGGTGCCGGTGTAGTACGCGGTGGGAACAGTCGTCGCGTGGTAGACGTTGTCGGGTAGTCCGAGAATCGCCCGCATGTCGCCGTCGGCCATGATGGTCACCCCGGTCCACGTCGTTCCCAAGCCCCGGGACCGCGCGGCGAGCATGTAGCTCCACGTGGCGGGCATGATCGAACTCCAATACTGGTTGGCGTTTTCGGCCGTCAGCACGCCGTCACCGTCGATGACCTCGACGCACGGGATCATCAAAACAGGGACCTCGCCGATGTGCTCGGCGAGATACGCCGCGCTGTCGGACACCTTGCGCTGCTCGCGGTTGCGCACAGGGTCGTCCTTGAACCGATCGGCGACCGCGAAAGGCGAAGCGACGATCAGCTCCCATGTGCGCCGATACACGTCGGCGATCGCGCGTCGCTGTCTTTCGTCGGTGACGACGATGAAACTCCAGTTCTGCACGTTGGCCGACGTCGGTGCCTGCACCGCGATCTCCAGGCATTCCCGGATCAGCCCGATGGGCACGGGTTTGGTCAGATCGAGGCGTCTGCGCACCGAGCGGGTCGTGGTCAGCAACTCGTCGATCGACAACTCGACGACGGGGTAATCGGTCATGCCGGCAGGATGGCGGTGACTTCGACTTCCACGCGGATGTTGGGCCACACCAGCCCGTCGATGATGCTGAACATGGCGGCGGGTTGGTGGCGGATGATCTCCTTGCTCACCGCCAGGTAGGCGGACGCATACGCACGGCTGGTGACCCATTGGCGCATGTAGACGATGTCGGTGAGCTTGGCGCCGGCCTTGCCGAGCGCGTTTTCCACATTGATCCAGCACTGCCGGGCCTCGTCGGTGAAGTCCTCGGGCAGTGTGCCGTCTTCACGCACCCCTGGTGTTCCGGAAACGAAGATCTGTGTCCCGCCGGATACCGCGATGGCGTCGGCGTAGTGTCCGATGTGTGCCGCCACTCCGGTTAGGATCGGGGTAATAGTTGTCATCTTGAGACTCCTTGTTGCTGTGCGATTTTCGGTTAGCTTCCGGGGTTGTCTGTCGTGAGGACGACTCCGCTGGGCTCGTGGCCCGCCACAACATGCGCCAAGGCGGCGGCGGCCTGATCCAGGCCGCAAGACCGCGGGGTGGGCATGGTCAACCTGCCCGACGCGAGAAGCGCGGTGAGGCGGTCGAGTTGGGGCCCATCCGAGCGGACGTAAACCGCCGTCACGCCGATCCCGCGGGTCGATGCGGGTAGGTCGGGGGTGATGGTCGCCAGCCGGCCGCCGCCGGCAAGCGCGGTCATCGCCGCAGCAGCACCGCCGGGGGCGGCGTTGGCGACGGCGTCGATCGAGTCCTTCGCCAACGCCTTCGCGTGCTGTGGCCACAGCGGATCGCGATAATCGAGCACTTCGCGGGCGCCATGCCGTCGGACTCGGTCGGCGCTGCTCGGGCCGGCGGTGGCGAGCACGTCGACCCCGCGCATGGCCGCCAGCTGGACGATGAGGCCGCCGGTGATTCCGCCCGCGCCATGAACGAGCAACGTTTCTCCGCGGTGCAGGCCCAATGCCTCGCCGACCACCTGGTCGGCGGTCAACGCCGGCACCGGAAAGATCGCTGCGGTCCCCCACGGAATCTCGCGCGGTTTGCGGGCGAGCGAGCCCACCGGCGCGATCAGAAGCGGCGCCCAAGTGCCTTGATCGCGCAGCGGCACGGGGTGACACAGCACTGCATCGCCCACGCTGAATCCGTTCTGGCGATTGTCACCGACGGCCTCGATGACGCCGGCGGCCTCGACGCCGAGCGCCAGCGGGGGAGGCCTGCCGACGTCCCAACCGCCGTAGCGAACGATGTTGTCCCAGTTCCCAACCCCGGCGCCACGAGTTGCGATCAGAACCTCGTCGGACGCCAAAGGTCGCGGGTCGGCCACTTCGAACGTCTCCACATTGCCGCCGGGGGTGCGGACCCCCGCTACCAGCATGGTCACGGTCAGACGACCGGCCAGTTGTAGGTCATCGTGGTTCCTCTCGAACACCGAGATTGACGGGTTGATGCGCCTAAGCGGTTTTCTGCGCTTTCTGCGCCGCGGTGCTCAGCAACGCCGAAAGTTCCGACTCTTCCGCGAGTAGCGGATCCCAAACCTGATTGACCGTCGGATGCGGCGCGACCGCATGGCGCAGGAGAGTGACCGGGATTTTCGCGACGACGGCCAGCGTGGCCGCTTGAACCAGTTCGGAGAATTGTGGGCCGACAAATGTCGCTCCGAGCAGTGTGTTGGTCTCGTCGTTGATGACCAGTTTCGCCCAGCCTTGAAACCCATCACGGTATAAGGCGAGGAATGACACGGCGCCGGGGTAGCGGGCCGTTCGCGTCCGTACCGCGAACCCTTCTGCCCGGGCTTGACCTTCGGTGCGGCCCACCCAGGCGACCTGAGGGTCAGTGTGGATAACCTGCGCCAGGCTGCCGGCATCACGGGCGGCCAATTCGTTGTCGGCCAGCTCCCGTCCCGCGGCCCGCGCGACGATGATTTCGGCCACGAGACGTCCGTGGTAGGTGGAGATGTGAGACAACCGCGCACGCCCAGTGGTATCTCCGAGAGCGTATAGCCAGTCGCCCGTGACACCGACCGCCTGGAGATGGTCGTTGACGCAAACGCTTTCGCCGCCCGTCAGGCCGATGGTTTCCAGTCCGATGCCGTCGGTGTTGTTGCGTCGTCCGGCGGCCAAGACGACCTCGTCTATCTCGATGGTGCGGCCGTTGAAAGTCGCGGTGACGGGTCCGCCCGCCACGGGTCGGGCCACCGCCGACAACTGTGTCTCCAAATGAATCTTGACGCCACTGCTGCGCAGTGACTGCGCGACCAGATCGCGAGCTTCGGGTTCGCAGTTGCACAGCAGCGTGTCCTCGCGCACCACAAGCGTTACCGATGACCCCAACCCGCTCAGGATGGTCGCGAACTCGACGGCGACGGGGCCGCCACCCACCACCAGAGCGCGTGGTGGCACCCGTGTCATGGTCGTCAACTCCCGATTGGTCCACGCACGCACTTGCGCCAGACCAGGTATCCCCGGCACGTACGGACGCGTGCCAGTGGCCAGCACGACCGCGTGGCGTGCAGTCAAGACGACTTCGGTGGTATCTCCGAGGGCGTAGGCCACGCGCACCGTTCGTTCGCCGCTCAACCGGCCGAACCCGTGAAACACTGCTACACCAGCTTGCTGCAATGATGCCGTCCGCTCTTGGTCCGAGAGGTGCTCGATGAGTTCGTCTCGTTTCGAGAAGACGGCCGTAAGATCTAATTTCGTTCCCGAGAAAGCTTCTCGCACACCAGGAACCGACTTCGCGAGGTTGAACACCTCGATTGGGCGAAGTAGGGTTTTGCTCGGGTTGCAGCCCCAGTAATGACACTCGCCGCCGACGAGGCGATCCTCGACGAGGGCTACCGAAAGGCCAACCGAAGCCAGCTTCCGCACGGCGGCCACACCGCCCACCCCGCCGCCTATGACGATCACGTCAAATTGCTTACTAGCCTTCATCTCGCCTCATTTCCGAAGATGGGTACGTCCGGTCGCGTTTCGCTGATTCGCCCGTCTGACAGAGGTGGCTCGCGTCGGGGCACGCACTCCCAAACCGGCTCAACGTGCCGAGGACCGCGTAAGCCGCTGCGGCGCTGGCCGCGGAGAAGACACTGTAGCTAAGCGGCGCTTCCACGCCGAGCGATGCAGCCATCGCGATGCCAAATATTGTGAGTACCAGGGAAGTCGCTGCACCGACAAGCTTCGGCCGCCACCCGGTCAGGAGCAAGAGTCCCAGCGTCGCCTCGGTTACGGTGGCAGCCCACACAATGACGGTCAGTAAACGACGAGAAGCAAACGGAATAAGTTGGTGGGTGTAGTCGGCGAAGGAGCCCATGCTCCCCCAGCTACCCTGCCCGAACGGCTTCCACCAACCGAATCGATCGGCTACGGCCGACAGGAAGGCCGTTGCCAGCGAAAAGCGTAGCGCGATTCGGACAATGCGAATCGGATCATGTATGGGCATGATTGGCCAAGAGCGGATCATTCCAAACGGTTTCATGGCGGTTCGCCCCGGCAAGTTCATTCTGCGTTGTCGTCGGTCGTGAGCGGTCCGTCTCCGGTGTCTAACAGGAAAACTGCTAGCAATTCGGCGGGTTCGGTGGCACTGGCGTTTTCACTGATGGTGTGGTGCGCGCCGGGAGCTTCACGCCACGTCTCACCGGCGTGATAGACGCGAGCAGGCTCGCCCTCGACTTGGCTGCGGATCGCCCCGGAGATGACGTAGGCCATGATGAACGCCGATTTCGCGTGGTGGTGCGCTCCGCTTTTGGCTCCGGGCGGGTAGCTGACGGTCACTGCTTGCAGTGATTTGCCCGGGACATTGGTAGGTTGGTTGAAAACTGTTCGGACAACCGGTTTTTGATCCAAGTTCTCCGGATCCGGCTCGGCCTGGGCCCCGGGTGCGAGCGTCATAGCGATTGTCAGCGCGGCAAGTGCTGCTTTCAGAAACATCTTGGTTGCCTCCCTTTTTCGTCTTCCGCTACACGCAAGATCGTGTTGCCAGTGACGCGCTTGCCGGTACGGGTTTTGGTTGTCGGGGAAGCCCCGGGCTCGGGCTGTACGCTGACGAGCTCAAGGCCGAGATCACGGACCCGGTCGAGAAGCCCGTAAAGCTGTGATTGGTCGCGGATTTCACCTGTGAACATGCTTTCGTGCACACCGGGCTGGAGGCGCATCCCTTCTAAAGCGGCCCCGAGGCGCTCCGTCAGGCGGCCTCGAATGCAGATCCGATACATCGTCGACCGCACTTAGCCTCCGCTCGTCAGCTCCTGACTAAGGCTTCACTGACGGGGGGTGAGTCGTCATCACCCGGCGGGCCGATTCACCCGGGTGAGCGCGGAGACGCCATGGCCGGCGTCTGTGAACGGCTGCCAACGGCCGGACCTGAAGCACGGGCCGGAGCCGATTCCTGGCGCGCCCGGCACTCAGCGAATCTGGTCGTGCACGTTGTTGTGTGTGCCCCGGCATGACGGGCCATGCCTGTCGGCGCCACTCCTGAGCCGCTAGCCACGGTGCAGCCAGCCGGCCGTGCGTCCTCGCGCCACCGCTCGGCGGCGCCGGCTGTCGGCGAGGGCGATCAACCTCGCCGTGGCCACGGCTCCCGCGCAGCCCGCGGCGGTGACACCGAAATCGATTGGCTGACCGTCGATCAACGTGAGAACGGCGTAGTCACCGGAGACCACAGCAACGAACAGGAAAGCGTTGCGTAGGCGATTCACAACGCCAGCCACTCCGCCCCGATCGGACGCACAGCGAGGATGCTGCGCAGGTATCCAGTGGGACGTCCGCAGGTCGCACACACCGGGCTGGCGCCTCGTCGGGAAGCCATCTCTCGTTTGTCGTCCACGTAGGTCGCCATCGCCCATCGGACCATCTCCAAGCAGACCTCACACAGCACCTCAACGAGGTCGCCGTCCGTGTTTAGCCCCACCTGGTCACATCCGTCGACAGCATGTATCTCGGCGACCGCTACTGCGGGCGCGCCGCATGTTTCGCCGCTCGACAGCCCTTGGGCAGTACAAATGGGCCGCAACGTGTTCAGCTGCTGCTCGATTCCGAGGGCGGCGTCCACCGCGTCATCTCCGTTCCGGTGCGCCCACCGTCGGGCAAGGGCGGCGGCGTCCCAGATTCGTTGCAGCAGCCGCGATGACCGGCCGGTACCCGGGCCGTATTCGGCAGGTGATCGTTGGGATGGGCGGCGCTTCATCTGGTCTTCTCCAATTCGTGGCTATGGAGTTCCGCGCGATCACGCAGCAGCGCGTCCCGTCATCGCGACCCGCTGCTCGCTGATGCGGCCCTTGGGGTCGGCATTTGGCCGATTCCACGTACGTCCGCTCGCGATCTGTCATGCGAGCATTTATCGACCCGGGACGAGTGGTCATCACCCGGTCGGCTCATTCACCCGGGCGATTTGATGAGTGCTGCTCGTGTCACGAGCGCACGCGAACTTCTTGACCCAAGACAGGGACGAGCTATTTGTGTTGTTGCGCAACATGACACAATGACGGCGGGATAGGACGCCCCTGCCCGTCAATGTCGCCGGGATGCTCGCAAGTGGTGATCAGCGTATGGGCGGAGGTCTACGACTCCCTGTGTGCGCAGCGTCCCACCGCGCATCGATGCGCGTGACGCGACGAAGCTCTATGGTGAGCCACAGCGTCGCGGCGACGGTGGCGAGAACGGCAACGAGCACCGAGGTGCAGAGCCATTCGTAGCGCCCATAGGCGGCTTCTGCTGCCGAGCTGATCAGCCCGCACGTGGCCACGGCCAGCAGAACCAAACCCGGCCAGAAGAAGTTGTCCTTCACGGCGATACCCGCGTGGGGTTGCGTGGTGCGGCAGTGATCCGTCGGATCATCATGCGTGTCTCCCATTAGCACTCCCCTTCGTCGTCTCGCCGGTGACCAACAATCCATCCATGGCGGACCCGCACGAAATGCCCGACCTCTATGCGGACCACCGGGGCGTGCGACCGCTTGGATGCGCGATTCAGGTCGAGCCTGCCCCGGCCCGGTTGCGCAGCTCGGGCAGCGTAATCGCCCCAATGGTGGTCACGAGCCACACCACCACCGTCGTCGCCAGCCAGGATGGCGCGCCATCGATGGTGAGCCCGTGCGTCAATTGCGAAGCGAGGGTCAACGCGACGATCGTCAATGCCAAGCCCGCGCCTCCAAGCAGCAATGACGCGTACTCGCGTGACATCTGCATGATCGAAAAGGACAGGCTTGCTTGCATTATGGTGAACGCCAGCACTCCGACGACATATCCCGGTATCGAGACCACGACTCCGGGAACAATCCACGCCGCAACCAGTAGTCCGATCCCCCACGATGTCAGGAGCACGCTGGCGAACCGCAGGATTTGCCTCATGCCGAGGTGTAGGTCGCCGAGCCGGGTCCGCCGCCCAATCCGATGTTGTTGCCGGCTGACTCAGCGCACATCGCTTAGTCCTTTCCCGAATCACCTACTGCTGGGGCGTGCTGCGTGTCTGGCATTCGCCCGGCCATTGGGGCGTAGGTCCTGCCGGAGTCAAGCTTGGGCGCCCTGCGGGTGAGCTGTCTTCACCCCGCGGCATCAATCACCCGGGTGAGGAAATGACTAGGCTCCCCGAACGCGCACGCTGGGCCCATCGCCAATCGCGGTGCTGAGTAGCGCGGTGTCGGCGTCGCTGGGCGCCCAGCATCGAGGGTGGGCACGTACGGCCCGATCGGTGTCCTGGCTATTCGCATACACTAACTACCAGCGCTAGCGGTTGCGAGAATCTGTGGACGACACGACTGAGAGGCCTACAGCCCGCCTACTGCACGTCGGGGGGCGCCGGTTCGCGTGAGCATCGCAAGGCCATCGGGGAAGCTCCGCATACCGCCGATTCGGGGGCGGGCGGACGAGCTGAAGGAGATCGCCGAGCTGATCGCCGCGGTCACTCAGGGGCGCGGCGGCGTGCTGGTGATCGAGGGGCCGCCGGGCATCGGGAAGAGCCGATTGTTGACCGAGGTTTTGGCGCTGGCCGACAAGGCCGGTGTTCGGGCGCTGTTCGGCGAGGCGTTCGAGTACCAGCAGGCGGTGCCATTTTTCTCACTGTTCATGGCGACCCTGCGTGCGGATCCTCCTGTCGGTGATGCGGAGGCGTTGCGCCGCCTGGGAACGTCGGCCGATCTCAGCTACTGGGTGGTGCGCGACCTGCAGGCCGCCATATACGCCGCCGCATCCCGAAAACCGTTGGCGATCGTTCTCGAGGACGTGCACTGGGCCGATAACGCGACCTTGCTGGCGTTGCGGTCGCTGGCCGCTACGCGGCCCGATGCCGCGGTGCTGTGGGTGCTTACCGCCCGGACCGGCGCCGGTGGGCCGGCGGTGCAAGAAACGCTGTCGGTGCTGCAACGCGCGAATGCCACATTTTTGCGATTGGGGGCCATGACGCCGGACTCGGTCGCCGAAATGGTCTGCGACGCGGTGCGGGCGCCGGCGGATGAGTCCCTATTGAATCTGGCTGCCAAAGCGCACGGAAATCCGTTCCTGGTCAGCGAGCTTGTGCAGGGCCTGGCCGAGGAAGATCGGCTGGACGCAAGCGGCGGGCGAGTCATGGCCACCGGAAATGCGCTGCCGCGACGGTTGGGCGTGGGTATGCAGCAGCGACTCGACCTGCTCTCCGACACTGCTTCGGAGGTGGTGCGGGTCGCCGGAGTGCTGCCGGACCGGTTTTCGGCAGGCTTGCTGGCCGCGATGCTGGGCCGTCAGCCGGTCTCATTGCTCTCGGCGCTGGAGGAGGCGGTCCGCGCGGATCTATTCGTCGAAGACGGTGAGCAGCTGAGGTTTAGGCACGACTTGTTGCGCGAGGCCACTCGCCAGTCATTGCCGCAGTCGCTGCGGCGGGCGATGGAACGCCAGTCGGCGTCGGTCATGCTGAGTATCGGCGCGGCCCCAATCGAGGTGGCCACCCAGCTGGCACGCTGCGCCGAACCCGGAGATCGGGAGGCGATCGAGGCATTACGGCAAGCCGCGCAATCGGTTGGCCGCAGCGACGCGAGTGCGGCCGCGGACTTGACCAAGCGCGCGCTGGAGCTGTTGCCGGCCGAAGATGCTGAGCGTGGATCCCTGGTCGCGGAAACGGTGGAGTGGCTCAACCGGGCCGGCCGCCACGGCGAGGCCGAAGAAATGGCCGTCGTGGCGCTCTCGGAGGCGGTCTCGCCCGAAGTTGAGGCCGAGATCCGCCTCCGGCTCCCGGCGCACACCAAACACAGCACCCAACGGCGGGCGGAGGAAAATCGCAGAGCGCTCGAGTTGGGCGACATCAGCGAGCTCACCCGTACACGGCATCTGGCGTGGCTGGCCTACAACCTTGTGTTGCAGGACAAGAGAGGGCAACAGCGCGCGGCAGCCGACGAGGCTGCCGCCGCCGCGACGGCCACCGGTGATCTCGAGGCCACAATCATGGCCGAGGTCACCCTCGCTTTGCTCGACATTGGCGAGGGGCACAGGGTCCGCGCTCTAGGCCGCCTCGAACAGCTTCATTCGCTCGGCTACACGAATGATGCGGCCTTGGCGCATCACTATGCGGCGATGTACTACGCCATCCTGCTGGCAGTGTTCGGGCGGTTGGACGACGCGGCGGGCCGGATTGCCGACGGCATTGGGCAGGCCCGCCGCGAAGGCAACGCGATGGTCTTCAATATGTGGACTGTCATTGGTGCGATCGTTCACCTCGCTGCGGGCCGGCTGTCGGCCGCTCGCGATGCGGCTGAGTCCCTGCCGCCCCCACAGCCGACAGGCGTGAGCGAGCCGGACCTGCTCCGCATCGTGGTGATGGCCTCGGTGGGTGTGCACACGGATGACCGAAACGTGTTGCAGCAGATGGCCAATGAGGCACAAAAAGCTTACTTCACCGGCTCACCTGCGATCCGTCGAGGAGCGGCGTATGTGCTCGCGCTGGCGGCCTGGCAGCGCGACGACGTCCATGAAGCGGTGCGCTGGCTCGGTGGCGACATCGCCCTGCTCGGAACACCGCTACAGGTCTATGCCTTCGATCGGCTGATCTTGAGTGCGCGGGTGGCCTCGGCCGCCGGTGACGCCGGCTTGCGCGCACGGGTCCTGCAGGCCACCGAGGTGCTGGAGTGCGAGCAGCCCGCGGTCCCGCTGTTTTCAGGGGTTGCCGGATATGCCCGCGGCATACTCGGGCGTGACGCCACAGCATTGGTGGCTGCCGCGGAGTTGCTTCACTCGTCGGCGCGGCCGCTTCTCTACGCCGGCGCTGCCGAGGATGCCGGCGCCGAGCTGATTCGCGCAGAGCGCGACCTTGAGGCCATCGACCACCTGAACGCGGCTTTCGACACTTACGTCGCGTGCGAAGCGGTTGCCGATGCCCGCCGGGTCGGCCGGATGTTGCGCCGACTAGGGGTGGAGCGCCGCATCGTCACGCACCCGAGGGCGGCAACGGGCTGGGACAGCCTCACCGATTCCGAACTCAGGGTCATCAACCTCATCGCACAGGGCGCGACCAACCGCTCAGTCGCGCAGCAATTGCATCTCTCCCCGCACACCGTGAAGACACACGTGCACAATGCCTTTGCCAAGCTCGGGATCACTTCCCGAGCCCAACTGAGCCAGCGCATCCGCAGCGCCGATTGATCGACAGCAAATCTCGTTGATGCCGTGCACGGCCTACAATGACGTGCACTGCAATGGCAGTCCGGTAATCAAACGCTAGACAGGACACCCGATGGGGCCTCCAGCCGGCCTATCCGACACCGGCGGCCAACGCCTGGTCACACCTCCGATTCGAGGACGGGCGGACGAGCTGAAAAAGATCGGCGCACTGGTTACCGCGGTGGCGCAGGGCCGCGGCGGCGTGCTGGTCATCGAAGGGCCACCCGGCATCGGAAAGAGTCGGTTGCTGACCGAGGTGTTAGTGCTGGCCGAGAAGTGCGGCGTGCGCGCGCTGTTCGGGGAGGCGTTCGAATACCAGCAGACGGTGCCGTTTTTCTCGCTGTTCATGGCCACCCTCAACGCCGATCCCCCGGTCGGAGACGCAGAGGCGTTGCGCCAGCTAGGTGGCTCGGCCGATCTGCGGTATTGGGTGGTGCACGATTTGGCCGACGCGATTAATGCCGCGGCCGCTCGGACCCCGCTGGCGATTCTGTTGGAGGACATCCACTGGGCCGACAACGGGACGCTGTTGGCGCTCCGGTCGCTCGCCACCGCGCGGCCGGATGCGGCGGTGTTGTGGGTATTGACTGCCCGCACCGGGGCGGGCGGCTTTGCGGTGCAAGAGACGTTGTCGGTGCTGCAACGCGCGGATGCCATATTTCTGCGAGTGGGGGCCATGACACCTGATGCGGTCGCCGACATGGTCCGAGACGCAGTGCGTGCGGAAGCCGATGTGTCACTGCTGAATCTGGCCGCCAAGGCGCATGGGAACCCGTTCTTGGTCAGCGAGCTTGTCGGCGGCCTGGATGAGGAGAACCGACTGAACGTCAGGGGCGGCCGGGCGGTGGCCACCGGACACGGGCTGCCTCGCCGTCTGGGAGTCGGCATGCAGCAGCGACTGGATCTGCTCTCCGGTAGTGCGTCGGAGGTGGTGCGGGTGGCGGCGGTCCTGCCGGACCGGTTCTCGGCCGAGCTCTTGGCAGCGATGCTAGACCGGCCACCGACGTCGTTGCTCTCGGCGCTGGAGGAGGCGGTGCGCTCGGATTTATTGGTCGAAGACGGTGAGCGCCTCAGGTTTCGGCACGACCTGCTGCGCGAGGCCACCCGGCAGTCGTTGCCGCAGTCCTTGCGGCGGGCGATGGAGCGTCAGTCGGCATCGGCCATGCTTGGCCTGGGGGCCGCCCCGGCCGAGGTGGCTACCCAGCTGGCGCGCAGCGCCGAGCCGGGAGATCGAGAGGCGATTGACGCACTGCGCCAGGCCGCGCAAGCGGTTGGCCGCGGCGATGCCAGCGCGGCCGCGGACTTGAGCAAGCGCGCACTGCAACTACTGCCCGCCGGCGACACCGAATATGGATCGTTGGTCGCGGAAACGGTGGGGTGGCTCAACCGGGCCAGCCGCTACGGCGAGGCCGAAGAATTGGCCGACTCGGCGCTCGCGGAGGCGGCATCGCCGGAAGTAGAGGCCGAGATCCGTCTTCGGCTCCCGGTGCACACCAAGCACACCGACCAGCGGCGGGTGGAAGAGAATCGACGGGCGCTTGAGTTGAGCGGCATCAGCGAGGTCACCCGGGTCCGGCACCTGGCCTGGCTGGCGTACAACCTGATATTCGACGAAGGCGGCCAACGACGCGCGGCCGCCGACGAGGCGGCCGCAGCCGCGAAAGTCACCGGTGATATCGAGGCCACGATCATGGCCGGCCTCACCCACGCTTTGCTCGATGCTGGTGAGGGGTACGCGTCCCGCGCGCTACGCCGTTTCGAGGAGCTCCGCCCGCTTGCTTACACGAATGAAACAGCGTTGGCGCATGCGTATGCCGGAATGTACAACGCAAACCTCCTGGCAGTCGTCGGCCGGTTGGACGACGCGACGGCCCGCATCGCCGACGGAACAGAGCAAGCCCGCCGGGAAGGCAACGCGATGGCTCTCGCCATGTGGGCCGTCTTTAGCGGGCTTGTCCACCTCGCCGCGGGCCGGCTGTCAGCCGCTCGCGATGCGACGGAGCGCCTTCCGCCGCCCCAGCCGACGGGGGCAACCGAGCACGACGTACTTCGCATGGTGATCCTCGCCGAGGTGGCGGCACACACCGATGACCGAAACTTGCTGCAGCAGATGGTGAATGACGCCCGTGCCGCCCACTCCACGGGCTCCGCCGGCATACGTCGAGGGTCGGCGTATGTGCTCGCGCGGGCGGCGTGGCAGCGGGACGATGTTCATGACGCAATGCGCTGGCTCGGCGACGTCATCCTGCTGGCGACGCCGTTTTTTCCCCATGCGTTGGTTCGGTTGATCCTGGGTGCGAAGGTGGCCTCGGCCGCCGGTGACGCCGGCTTGCGCGCGCGGGTTCTGCAGGCCACCGAAGTGCTGGAACGTGAACGGCCCGCGCTGCCGCTGTTCGCGGCGGTGGCCGCCTATGCCCGTGGCATCCTCGAACACGATGCCCAAACCTTGGTGGCCGTTGCGGAGTCGCTTCGCGGGTTTCCGCGGCCGCTGCTGTACGCCAGTGCTGCCGAGGACGCCGGCGGCGAGCTGGCTCGCGCACGGCGCGACGCCGAGGCGATCGACGAACTGAACGCGGCGTTCGACACCTACATCGAGTGTGAGGCGATTGCCGATGCCCGCCGGGTCGGCCGCACATTGCGCCGATTAGGCGTGGAACGGCGCATCGTGGCTCACCCGCGGTCAAAAACCGGCTGGGACAGCCTCACCGATTCCGAACTCAAGATCATCAACCTCATCGCACAGGGCGCGACCAACCGCGACGTCGCCACGCAGCTGCATCTCTCCCCCCACACCGTGAAAACCCACGTACACAACGCTTTCGCCAAGTTGGGCATCACTTCCCGTTCCCAACTGGCGCGGCTCATGCGCGACCCTGGGTGACGTGCACACCTAGAATGGTGTGCACTGCAGTGGCAGTCCGGTAGATGGAAGACAGGGATTCCCGTGGGGTCTTCAACCGGCCTATTTGATGTCGGCGGCCAACGCTTGATCACCCCGCCGATTCGAGGGCGGGCAGACGAGCTGAAAACGGTTGGCGCGCGGGTCAATGCGGTGGCCCGGGGGCGCGGGGGTGTGCTCGTCATCGAGGGCCCACCAGGCATCGGCAAGAGCCGGTTGCTCACCGAGGTCTTGTTGCTTGCCGAGAAGGCCGGTGTTCGGGCACTGTTCGGTGAGGCGTTCGAATATCAGCAGACGGTGCCGTTTTTCTCGCTGTTCATGGCAACCCTGCGCGCGGAGCCCCCGGTCGGTGATGCGGAGGCGTTGCGTCGCTTGGGCACCTCGGCGGATCTCCGCTACTGGGTGGTCCACGATTTGGCCGAAGCCATTCATGCGGCGGCCGCGAAAACGCCGCTGGTCATCGTCCTGGAGGACATTCACTGGGCCGACAGCGCCACTCTGTTGGCGCTGCGGTCGCTGGCCGCGATGCGGCCCGATGTCGCTGTGTTGTGGGTATTGACGGCCCGCACCGGGGCCAGTCGGCCGGCGGTGCAGCAGACGTTGTCGGTGCTGCAACGCGCGAATGCCACATTCTTGCGATTAGGGGCCATGACGCCGGATGCGGTCGCCGACATGGTTCAAGACGCGGTGCGGGCGCGGGCGGATGCGTCGCTGCTGAATCTGGCCGCCAAGGCGCACGGGAACCCGTTTTTGGTCAGCGAGCTTGTCGGGGGGCTCGGCGAGGAGGGCAGGCTCAATCTCTCCGGCGGGCGCGCGATGGTCACCGGACAGGGGTTGCCGCGGCGGCTGGGCGCCGGTATGCAGCAGCGACTTGACCTGCTCTCCAATGGCGCCTCGGAAGTGGTGCGGGTGGCCGCGGTGCTGCCCGACCGGTTCTCGGCTGGCTTGCTGGCCGCGATGCTGGAACGCTCACCCGCCTCGTTGCTGTCGGCGCTCGAGGAGGCGGTGCGCGCGGATCTTTTCATCGAAGACGGCGAGCGGTTGAGGTTTCGGCACGACTTGCTGCGCGAGGCCACCCGCCAGTCGTTGCCGCAGTCCCTGCGGCGGGCCATGGAGCGCCAAGCCGCCTCGGTCATGCTCGGGATGGGCGCGGCCCCAGCCGAGGTCGCCACCCAGCTGGCACGCAGCGCCGAACCCGGAGACCGCGAGGCGATCGACGCCCTGCGCCTAGCCGCCCAATCGGTCGGCCGCGGCGATGCCAGCGGGGCCGCGGACTTGAGCAAGCGCGCACTAGAGCTACTGCCCGCCAACGACGCTGAGCACGGCCCACTGGTCGCCGAAACGGTGGAGTTACTGAATCGAGCGACCCGTTATGACGAGGCTCAGGCGCTTGCCGACAGCGCGCTCGCAACGCAGCTGTCCCAAGACGACGAAGCCGAGATTCGGCTGGGCATCGCCGCGGGCACCGAGGATCCGGCGCAACGCATTGCCGAGTTACGTCGCGCGCTGCAGTTGGTCGGCATCAACGACATCATCAGGGCGCGCCATCAGGCATGGGTGGCCTACTTCGAGGTGGTCAACGGCCTGCATGCGGACGCTTCGGCCGCGGAAGCGGCCGCGGCCGAAGCCGCCGCGACCGGTGATGTGGAAGCCCGGATCGTCAGCGCTACCGCGGTTGCCCTGAACGACTACCAGGACGGTTATGCGGTGCGCGCACTTCGGCGCATGGACGAGGTCGATGTATTGACGCGCGGGGGCAAGGCAAGCCTCGGCGGCATATATGCCGCCAAGCGGCGCGCAGGCCTGATTGTTTGCGTGGGCAGCTTGGAGGAGGCCAGCGTGCAGGTCGCCGAGGGCACCGAGAAGGCCCGTCGCGAACGCAACGCGATGGCGCTTCCCGGCTGGACCCATCTCGGCGGGATGGTTCATGCGGCGGCGGGTCGCTTGGCCGCGGCGCGCGACACCATCGAGGCGCTGCCTCGGCGTGAATGGGCCAACGGTACCGAGGTCAACGTTGAGCGCATTCTTGTTCTGGCTGAGGTAGCGACGCGAACAGGTGACCGAAAGTTATTGCAAGACTTGGTGTCTGAGTCGACAGCCCTGTATTCCAGCACCTCGCCCTTGCTGTCCGGCGGCGCGGCTTATGTGGTCGCCCTTGCCGCGTGGGACCGCGGCGACGTTGGCGACGCGGCGCGCTGGCTCGGCGGCAAGAACGCGCGTGTCATCACACCGCTGTGGCCTAACGTGTTCGATCAGCTGACGCTGACAGCGCGGGTGGCTTCGGCAGCCGGGGACGCCGGGCTGCGCGCGCGAGTGCTGCAGAGCATCGAGGTGCTGGAACGCGAGCGGCCCGGTGTGGCGTTGTTCGCGGCGGTCGCCCAGCAGGCCCGCGGAATCCTGGAAAGTGACGCCGATGCGCTTTTGGAGGCTGCCGGCGCGCTTAGTACGCGGCGTCCGCTTCTCCACGCCGGTGCCCTCGAAGACGCCGCTGGTGAACTCGTGCGCGCCGGACGCGATGCGGAGGCGATCGAGGGCCTCAACAAGGCGTTCGACACCTTTGTGCAATGCGAAGCGGTTGCAGATGCCCGTCGGGTCGGCCGCGAGTTGCGCCGATTAGGCGTGGAACGGCGCATCGTCGCCCAGCCGCGGGCGAAAAGGGGCTGGGACAGCCTCACCGACTCCGAGCTTACGGTAGTCAACCTCATCGCCCAGGGCGCGACCAACCGCTCCGTCGCGCAGCAACTGCATCTTTCCCCGCATACGGTGAAGACACACGTGCACAACGCGTTTGCCAAATTGGGAATTGCCTCCCGTGGCGAGTTGGCGCAGCTGATGCGCGGCTCCGATTGACCGGCGCCAAATACGGGACCGCCTAGTACTGCATCCATCCGGGCCTAAACATCAACCTCCGGGCGATGGTTTTGCGCTGGCCGCACGACGACCGTAGTAAGTCGACCCTGATCACGTACTCCGCCGGCCCGGCGGTCCAGCTAGGCCAGACACCGTGCCGGTGAGCACACAAGCGAAAGACCGAGACAATGTTGAACACGACGCTTGGAGTGCAGCGACGGTCCCACACGCAGGCACCGCGGCGCGGCCGGAGGCGAACGCTGGGCACACGCCGATCACTGGCCTGCAACCGCACGGTTACCACGAGCGATGGCGTCTCGCTGTCCGTTCGGGACTGGGGATCTCACGCCGCCGGCCATACGGTCGTGCTCCTTCATGGTTTTTGCCTGAACAAAGAGTCGTGGAATATCCAGATGACGCAGCTAATTCGCCTCTGGGGCAACAATATCCGGATCATCAGTTACGATCATCGCGGCCACGGCGACTCCGGCGATGCGCCAATGCACACGTACCGGATCGACCGACTCGCTGACGACCTCGCCGAGGTGCTGGTGGCGCTTCGCGTTACAGGCCCTCTCACCCTGGCGGGACACTCGATGGGCGGAATGACAGCCTTGGCCTATCTACGCCGGCCAGCCAGCTCGCGTCCCGTTGAGCCGGAAAGCCTCGTTCTCGTCGCGACCGCCGCGGGGAGCCTTGGTTCACACGGCCTCGGTCGGCTGCTGAACACCCCGGCGACAAGCATGATCTACAACCTCGTACACCGCATGCCGCGCGCGGGGACCGATCAGGTTGTTCAATTGCTCGCCCGTCCGGTGTGCGCGGCACTGACCAGGCACGGCGGATACGGTGAATCCGCACCGAAATCGTTGGTGGCTATGTCCGCGGCCGCCGTCAACGCGACCCCGTCGGCGACCAAAGTCGGCTTCCTGCTCGGTCTGAGGGAGTACGACTGCTCTCAGACCCTGAGCTCCATCACGGCCAAGACAACCATCATCAGCGGAGGAGCGGACAAGCTCACGCCGATGTGGCATGCCCGCAAGTTGGCCGACGGTATCCCGGCGGCGACTCTCATTCACCGGCACGCCGCCGGGCACACGCTCTTGCATGAAGTCCCGCAGGTGGTCACCGAAGCGATCAGCTCCAGCGTCGCCGCCGACTATCACCATTTCAGGGCCGATGAAGCAGGCGCATGCGCGGCGTCAGACCCGCCGCCAGACGATGACTTTCCTATGAGCCATGCCACTTCGGCGCGTAATACATCACCCGTGGCAGGTGAGGAGCGAGTGTCGTGACCCGGTTGGTCCGGTTCCCCTTTGCGCACACGATTCACTGGGGATTACGCGATCCTCATGCTGACCGTTCGGCGGGCTGGGGCTGCGGCAAGCGCGTCTCAGCCCGCCGACCACCATGCAAAGTACCCAACATCACGACCCGCCGCGGCCGGCCGATCGCATCGCCGCAGTTGTTCGCCGCACGGATCGCCCTGAAGAACGAGAACCATTTCCCAGCAATGACTTTGATCGCGTCAGGCCTTCGTCTCACAGAGTTGCTCGGATGTCCCCACATCGCTGTCTCGAATGGGGTTCTTTGTCCGTCTGCACGCACACTTAGGCCGACGGGGTCGGGCGTGATTCACCTTCATGCGGCGGTCGGATTGACAGGGCTGTCAAATATCGAAGCCACTACGTATACACCGACCCGGTTCTAAACATCACCCGCTGGGCGATGGTGACCGCGCTCCCCCGCTGCCAACGTAGTCATTGGACTCTTGGAACGCCGTGACCGCGGCCGCTCAACCGGGAAGTGGCGCCGAGAGCAAACGACACAGCGGAATCGAGAAAACGATGATGAGCACACTGTTGGGGATGCTGATGATGTTGCCAGTCGTATTCGGCGTCGGTGGATACGTGTTGGTTACCCGACGACCATGAGCACCCCGGCGCTCTCACGGCGTTTCATGTTGAGACCTCGGTCACCCCATGTCGAGACGCGGAGTCATCGCATCGATGCGAGAAGAGGGAAATTGCGGTGAGCGGACACAGCATTAGCGTGGCTCGCGAGAAAACCGTTGTGCCGGTGGTGGGACGAGGGCCCGCCGGCCCAAACGGCCACCGGCGACGCACGCCGGAGGTCATCACGGGGAACGCATCTGACTCAACGGGTTCACGGCTACTGCCGGTCACGACGAGCCTGGCCGCCCCCGCCGGGACAAACTGGGATACCGAGACGCGAGCGCCCACTCCGGAGGCCTCAACACCGAGTTTTCCACCCCGGCTGGTGGATTCAACGCATTCGCGGAGTTCGGACATGACTGGGTCAGCTAACGACAGCGACAACGGGGTCGGAGAAGCCGCCGCCCGCACGATTCTCCTCGGCACCAAACTGCACGTCCCGGCCATTGCGGCCAAGCTCGTTCACCGCACCGCCTTGCTCGACGCACTGTCGGCGGGGCGCCGCTGCAAGCTGACCCTACTGAGCGCGCCGGCGGGATGGGGCAAGACGACATTGCTGGCGCAGTGGGCCCTGGCTGCGGGTGAGGACAGGCGATTTGGCTGGCTGTCACTCGATCCCGCTGACAGCGACCCAGTATGGTTTTGGATGTACGTGGTCGCCGCGCTGCAGAAGACCAATCCCGGGGTGGGGATTCGCGCGGTCGAACTCCTCGCGTTGGGCGCCGACCCAGTGCAGGTGGTTCTGCCTACGCTGCTGAATGATCTGGACACGATCGAAAGCCCGACGGCGCTCATCCTCGATGACTACCACTTGGTGGCAAATCGAGCAGTCCATGAACAGCTTGCGTTCTTTATCAGCCGGATGCCGGCGAATCTGCACTTGGTATTGGCCACCCGATCGGATCCGGCGTTGCCGTTGGCGCGACTCAGGGCGAGCGGCGAGCTTGCTGAGATCCGCACCGACGATTTGCGGTTCGGCGCTATCGAGGCGACCCATCTGATGAATGACGTGCTCGGACTGGACTTAGACCACGCAGATATTCAACTGTTGCACCAACGCACCGAGGGTTGGGCTGCCGGCCTCTACCTCGCCGCTCTCTCGCTTGCCGGTCGCGCTGATGCCGCCGCGTTCATCCGGACGTTCGCCGGCGACAATCGCCATATCGTCGACTACTTGATGGCCGAGGTGCTCGACGGTCAGCCACTCCAGCTGCGCAGCTTTCTGTTACGCACCTCGATCTTGGGACGGCTCAGCGCTGCGCTGTGCGATGCGTTGCTGCAAACGTCTGGCTCAGCATTGGTGTTGGAGCAGATCGAACGTGAAAACCTGTTTCTGGTGCCACTGGACAGCTCGCGTCACTGGTATCGCTACCACCAGCTGTTCGGAGAGTTGCTGCGCACCGAACTGCGTCGCAGCGAGCCCGACCTCGTCGCCGATCTGCACCGACGAGCCGCAACCTGGTTTGAGAGCGAGGGCCTCATCGACGAGGCGGTCCGCCACCTGGTCGCCGGCGGTGATATCGCGCGAAGCGCAGACCTGATCGCCGCGGACTGGGTCGACGAATTCAACGGGGGCGGCGTCTCGACCGTCTCGGGCATGCTTGATCTGCTGCCCGAAGAAACCGTTCGACAGGATCCGAGGCTGAGCGTGGCCCGCGCGTGGATCGCCCTCAGCGTTGGTGAACTCGACGGCGCGGCCCAGTGGATCCGGACCATTGAAGGCCGACAGCCGGGCGACGGCGCGGGTGACAGCGCTGTCTGCGCTCAGGTTGTCGTGTTGCGCGCGATTCACTCGCTGAAGACGGCGGACGTCGGCGCGGCGCTGGACACCGCTCGGCGGGCTATCACCCTCGATCTCGCCGAAGGACCGCTGGGCCAATCCAGCGCCTACTGCATATATGGAGCCGCGCTGTACTTCTCTGGCAGCACCCGTGAGGCGCAAGCCGCCTTCCGGCGGGCCGTACACCTGGCCGAGAAGGTGGGCGATCGTCGCGTCCGCACATACGCGTTGGGCCATTTGGCACTGATTTCAGCCGAAGATGGCCAGCTGGCGGACGCCGAACGTCAGATCCGCCGGGCCTCTGGGAGCGCCCGGGACCTGGCGGATCCGGAACACCTCGTCGACGTGATGGTGTCTCTTGCCACGGCCAAACTCCTCCGGGTGCGCGGTGACGCGGCTGCAGCACTCGCCGCCGCCGACATGGCCGTCATGTCCGCGCGCCAAGGAGGAGCAATCCCCGAGGTGATCAAGGCGCTGTCGGTCAAAGCGGAGATCATCGAGCATCTCGGCGACCGCGAGACCGCCAGGGCAATCCTCGAGGAGGTCGGCACACTGGTGCGCGATTGCACGGACACCGGCATCGCCTCG
This sequence comes from Mycobacterium sp. E2989, assembly GCF_001667595.1. Classification (NCBI taxonomy): domain Bacteria; kingdom Bacillati; phylum Actinomycetota; class Actinomycetes; order Mycobacteriales; family Mycobacteriaceae; genus Mycobacterium; species Mycobacterium sp. E2989. The sequence goes on from NZ_LZJX01000138.1 coordinate 100,004, forward strand.
ACACTGCTGGCTCCGGCAGAGCGGAGGGCGGGCGTCGCGGTGACGTCGCGCCATGAGCGGTGCCCGGTCACTGAGGAGCTGACCCCCAAAGAGTTCGAGGTTCTTCGCCTGCTCGCAACCCGGTTGTCGCGACGTGAAATCGGCGAGCGGCTATACGTCTCGCTCAATACCGTGAAGACCCACCAGCGCGCCATCTACCGCAAGCTCGGCGTCGAGCAACGCAGCTCGGCGGTCGGCCGGGCGCGAGAACTCGGCCTGCTGTAATCCGCCTTCCCGCCCCAAACCGGACCGGCCGGCCGGCCGGGAATCATCTCATCCGAGAACGCCTCCAGTGATCACCTCGGCGAGCCGACGGATGATGCACCCGTGCGGTCGAAGAGAATCCGTGCCGCAGGAGGTTTCCTCGTCGGCGTCTCACCCGGGTGAATTGTGCGCGCGGATGAAGACAGCTCGCCCACTGCGCAGAGATAGTGGTCACTGATAACCGCCTGGATCAACGTCTCGACCAACTGCGCCGCCAACCAAGGCGGTCAGTTCGGCACCGGCCATGCGGTGAAACGACACAGTCAGGACGGGAGACCGCATGTCACACAATGAGGCCACCACCACGTTGACCGGCGGCCGGACAAGGCTTCGAGCGATTCACATGGCGCCCGTGGCCGCACGATACGGTCTGGTGATAGTCCTGGCCTGGTTCGGCGCCATGAAGTTCACTTACTATGAATCCCACGGCATTTCACATTGGGTGGCCAATAGCCCGCTCCTGAGTTGGGTGTACGAAATCATGTCGATCGACGCCTTTGGTCGCTTGAACGGATCAATAGAATTGATCACCGCAGCATTGCTTGCCGTCAAGCCGTGGTTCCCGAAGGCGTCCGTGGTGGGCGGCCTATTCGCCTCACTGTTCTTCGTGATCACGCTGAGTTTCATGATCACGACCCCCGGAGTCGGCGAGGCGTCTGCTGGCGGCTTTCCCGTTTTGTCCGCCGACGGGGAATTCTTGATGAAGGACATTGCGCTCATCGGCTTGGCGCTCTGGCTGCTTGCGGACTCGATCGACGCCACCCGCGGACAGGCTGAGCCGGTCAAACGGACTGACACATTCTGCGGATGAGGTTGCCGCTCAATCGGTGTTACCGCTGGCGACTGTACCGGTAAAAGCCGAATCCAGGGCGTGATTAACGATGGGTGAGGGTGTCGTATTGACGGGCGCGTGCGCACTAGTGAGCGCCGCGGCGCGCGGGACGCGTCCGACGGGCAGCGCGTCGATCATGGTCACCGCGAAGGTGTTAGCCGAGATCGATCTTCTGATCGCCAAGTGTTGCGTCGATATCATCGGGGCCACCCCCTCCGGCTCCCGGTTCGCTCAACGCAGGTATGAGATGGTCACGGCCCCGATCCGATTGGATACGATCAGCGGTGATCCGACGGTGGTTATCCGCTACACCGGTATCGCCGAACGCACTGAGCTCGCGGTGTCCCTGCGGTTCGAGGCCGAAGACCGATTCACACAGCGCACCTTGACATTTCATCATGATGTCGGAGGGGTCTGCCTCACCGCACAATCACCAGTGGTCACCAGACGAATGCCGCTGCGCCGGTTCCGTTCCGTCTGAACGCATCGCACGAATCACCCGGGCGAGCAGATAGCTGGGTGATGACGATTCACCCCGCGTGCGGACATGCTTATCGAAGAGCAGATGTCGCCGGGTTCATGGCCACACAGCGGGGCGTAGCCTAGGCCCACGTAGGTGGCGACTGGACCGGAAGCATAGCCAAAAACGAGTCGTCCAGCCGGCGCCGGCGGAGCCCGGGAAGGAAACCACCACGTGGGCACAGGTTTTGAGACCAAAGAGACTATCGATCCAGGTGGTTTCTGACATGAAACGTGCCCTGGCCCGATTGGCGTCGTCGACGACTCTTCACCCGGCGAGTTGCATTTCGCGTGCGCAATCGCGTCCCACGAATTCCGGGCCGACCATCTCCGATGAAGACATGGCGTGGCTACTGGCCGATGCGGTGACATCGGGTCTGACCGGCTACGAACGCACGCTCGTCTTCATCGAGTTGGGATGCGGGGAAGGCTATCTCGCGATCAAGCGCATCCTCACCACGCTCTTGTCAAACCCGATCCCGTTGCCGGTATCGATATTCTCGAAGCTGGCGGTCTGGCTGAATAGCTATGCCGGCAACCCAGAGGAATCACAACTGCGCATGATGCTTGACGTCATTCGACTGCAGCAGTTCAAGGCGGTTTAGGTGGTGTGCGTCAGAATCGCCTCGAATAATCTCGGGAAGCGTGGCCGGGTGAGCCGGCGGGATGGCTCACCTCACCCACACGAGGCCTTGCGGACCCGATGCATTCGAAAAGTACGACGATGACTGAGGCCTATGTGTTGGGGGGTGTACGGACCCCGTTCACCCGCTATGGCGGCACGCTGTCGGGTATTCGGGCCGACGACCTGCTGGGCATGACGATGAAGGGCGCGTGTGACCGGCTGGGTGTGCCGCTCGATGCCGTCGAGGACATCGTGGCGGGGTGCGTGAACCCGGCTCACGAGGGCATGGGCGACATCGCCCGCTGGGCGGCGTTGGCCGCGGGGTTTCCTGACACCGCGGCCGGGGCCACCGTGAACAGATTTTGCGGATCATCGCTCAGCGCGGCGGTGACGATCAGCCATGCGATCAAGGCCGGCGACCTCGGGCTAGGTATCGCCTGTGGCGTCGAGTCGATGTCGCGGTCGGGGTGGGCGTTGATGAAGGGCGAAGCCGCGTTCAGCCCCCGAGGTCCGGTTGTCATGCTCGACACCATGTGGAGCGGTGCTGGAGGACCGCCCAATGCGGTACTACTGGCCCGCAACGCTTACATCAGCATGATCGAGACCGCGCAAAATGTCGCCGACCGCTACTCGCTGAACCGCGAGGAGATCGACGCCTTTGCGCTGCGATCCCAGCGAAGCGCCAAGGCCGCTCGTGATCGAGGTCGACTGGCCAAAGAGATTATGCCCGTGACGATCCCAGCGACAAAGAAGGCGCCCGCCCGCCTAGCAGAACATGACGAGTTCATCCGCGATGACACCACCGCTGAGGTGCTGGCGGCTTTACCGGCCCAGCCCGGAACGACTCAAATGACCGCGGCCAACTCCTCGCCTTTGAGTGATGGCGCCAGTGCCGTCGTCATCGCTTCCGGAGAGCGAGCCAGCGAACTCGGCATCGAGCCGTTAGCCCGAGTGATATCGAGCGCGGTCTATGGCATCGATCCCCTCATTATGGGGGTGGCCCCCGCATGGGCGATTCCGGCCGCGATCCGCCGGGCCGGGCTTGTCCCCGAGCAGATCGACGTGTGGGAGGTGCATGAGGCGTTCAGCGCCCAGGCACTCGGCGTGTTGCGGGAATTACCAAACCAGCTGGACGGTTTCGTGGTTCCCGATGACAAGCTGACACCCAATGGTGGCGCGGTGGCGATCGGACACCCCTTCGGGGCTACCGGAGCTCGCTATCTGCTGACGTTGGCGATCGAATTGGCTGAAAGAGGCGCCCGTTACGGGGTGATTGGGGTCTGCATTGGCTCGGGCCAGGGAGTAGCGGTGGTCTTGGAAAGCGTTGCCGCCGCGGAGTAACAACGCGCGAACGACCGAACGGCCGCGCCCGCCGGTCACCCTCACCCGGGTGAATCGATGACGAGGGCGATGACATCTCGCCCGGCTCGGCGACACTCTGGTCGATAAAGAGTTGCGGATGCTTCTACGCAGGTCGCGGCTCTCGGGCAAGCCGCCGTGTCTCACCGATGGTTCGCACTGACACCGCGGCCAAACCGCAAGCATGTCGGACGAAAAAGAAGGGGCACTAACCGGTGAACCCCAGAACAGCACTGCGACTTTGCGATAGAGCGTTGCCGCGCCATCGTCTCACCAGTCGGGTCGCGCGCAATGTCATCGCCATCGAACACTTCGTGGCGGTCCCAGCCGATTGAGTAGGACGAACAGCCGAGTCGGATGCTGATGTGCCTGCGAAGGTTTCGGCGCCGGCGACCGACGATCTACTCATCACCCAAGGAAGGCACCTCGCGATGAGTGCACCAGTACCCCCGGAATATGACCTGGTGGTCGTCGGCGCCGGCTCCGGCGGATACGTCGCTGGCATCCGCGCGGCCCAACTCGGCTTGGCCGTCGCCATCATCGAAGAACGCTACTGGGGCGGGGTCTGCCTCAACACCGGCTGCGTGCCGTCAAAATCCTTGCTGCGCAACGCCGAGATCGCCTCCATCCTGAAGCACCAGGCAGACGAGTTCGGCATCCGCGGCAACATCCACCTCGACTACGCCCGTGCCGTGTCACGCAGCCGCGAAGTCGCCGACGCCCGGGTGCGTGGCGTGCACTTCCTCATGCGCAAAAACAAGATCACCGAAATCGACGGGCGCGGCCGCTTCACCGGAGCCCACACACTCGACGTCGAGCTGCGCGACGGCGGCACCAGCACCCTCCGCTTTGACAACGCCATCATCGCCACTGGCTCACGAGTGCGGACGCTGCCCGGGATCACCCTGAGCGAGAATATCGTGACCTACGAACAGCAGATCCTCGATGCGACGACACCCGAGTCCATCATCATCATCGGCGCCGGCGGAATCGGCATGGAATTCGCCTACATCCTCGACAGCTACGGCGTCGACGTCCAAATTCTCGAGTACGCTGACCGCGCACTCCCCAACGAAGACACCGACGTCTCCAAGGAACTGACCCGCCAGTACCGACGCCGCGGCATTCCCATCCACACCAATACCCGGGTGGACGCGGTGATCGACCAAGGCGACCGCGTCACCGTCACCCACACCGACGGCAGCGGCCACACCACCTCAGTCGACGCCGCCCGCGCGTTCATCTGCATCGGATTCTGCCCCAACGTCGAGAACCTCGGCCTCGACAGGCTCGGCGTGCACCTCACGACGAGCGGGGCAATCGACATCGACGACTACATGCGCACCTCGGCTCCCCACATCTTCGCGATCGGCGACGTCACCGCCAAAGTGCAACTGGCCCATGTCGCTTCGGCCCAGGGAATCGTCGCCGCCGAGACCATCGCCGGCGCGCCGACCATGCCCTTGGACTACCGCATGATGCCACGAGTGACGTTCTGCCAACCCCAAGTTGCCAGCTTCGGTTACACCGAAGACCAGGCCCGCGCCACCGGCCGCGATATTCGCGTCGCCACGTTTCCCATGCAGGCCAGCGCAAAGGCGCACGGCCTCGGCGAACGGGCGGGCTTCATCAAACTCATCGCCGACGCCGCGCACGGCGAGCTACTCGGAGCCCACCTCGTCGGTGCCGAAGTCAGCGAGCTACTGCCCGAGCTCACCGCAGCCCAGCTCTGGGACCTGACCGCCACCGAGCTGGCCCGCAACGTGCACACCCATCCCACTCTGGGTGAGGGACTACAGGAGTGCTTCCATGCACTCACCGGACACGCCATCAACCTATGAGGCCGTTGCTCACGGTGCTCATCGAATCCCTCCTCTTCATCTGTCCTGAACTGCGTCCGTCCGCGACGTCGCCAGCGAAATACGCTGTAGTGAAAAGCGCTTCGATAGATCTCTCTTCATGAAGCCGGACGTAGCTGTCCGGTTCATCCGGCCGGTTTCCCCTTTACATCCGTCAACAAAATCGAGATTGCGCCCTTGGCTTCGAAGATTGCCAGGTGAATACGATCGGAGCTCTCGTGTCCGTGCTGTCGTAGCACAGCCTCGAGATCGGCAGTGGTCATTCCGCATCGACGAAGGTTGCGTCGGTCGACGTGTCCGTTGCGGATCAGCACTTTGAGAGGCGGATCGATGACACGTCGAATCGCCGGAATGAAGCGCAATCTCGCTAGTACAGCGTGGGCGACGAGAAGACTGATGAGCGCCGAGGTTGCGTTCAGCCATGAGCTATCGCTGGCGGTTGCAGCCCGACCGACGATGGCTCCGGCCGCCACCGCAGCGATCCAGTCGAATGGCGCAAATTCGGCGAGGGTCCGGCGCTCCATGAAACGAAAGAGGATTGCAGCGGTGAGGAATAGCGCCGAGGCTTTGACGGCCGCATCGACCGCGCCGGGCGGGTCACCAATCAGGGAATGAAATATTCGGTCCACCCGTGCCTCCGACCTCGCGACTGAGTGCAGACGTCTACTTCCTGCCCGAGTCGACGATCGCGACGACCTCGATCTCGACACGCTGGCCGGGCAATGCGAGCGCTTCAACGCCTAGCGCGGTCCACAGCGGCATACTCGCGCCGAATCGCTTGCGGAACTGGTCCACCATCACCGCCATATGTTCAGTCCCAATGGAATCAGGGGTCGTGGGGACATGGTAGGAGTGGACGTTCACGACGTCGCGCCAGCTGGCGCCGGCCTCAGCGAGCGTCTTTTCAACGTTGTCGCACGCCCGGACTATCTCCTCCTCCAGGGGTGTGGCCGGCATGGCGAAGTCCGCGTCCCAGCCACCTTGGCCGGAGATCTCGATGCGATCACCGATGCGAAGAGCTTGGCGGTAGTGGTTTCGAGTGCGGGCTAGCTCGCCGTACCCGGGGGTGTCGAAGAACTCGAGTTCAGCCATGCTTCGGCCTCTTCTCCTCGTCGATTGTTGCCTTGCGACCGATCTGCTTGTCCGAACAGGACGGTCGGTCCGGGGCCCACAACCCGGATCCAACGACAACTATCCGTCGGCGTGGGGTGAGGTGTCCTCATCCGGCTGGGTAATTCACCCGGGTGGAAACCGGCGCATGGCGTGGACGCCGCCGCAGTCGCCCCATCGCATCCACGATGTCGGCGGTACCCACGCGGCGGGCAAGTGCGTCGAGGGACTCCATCAGGGGGCCGGGATCGGGACACGCCAAGACTGGGCACCGCGGAAGTCGAGCCACACTTCGGTGGGCGTTCGCACCAGGCGGGCAAGGACGTCTCCGCAGCATGGACAACGCACCACGATGCCGGGTCCGCGTTGATAGACGTGACATTCGGCGAAGGCCCTGGCGCAACCGCATTTCCCACAAGTCAACGTCGCGGTGGTGACGTCGAATCCCAGTACTTCTGCGAAGACGCCCGCGGCCGCGTTACCGTCGACGTGCGTTGGTTCGGTCACCACTTCTCGCTTTCGGATTGGCTGCTCGGCCCGAACCGCTCGGTCCGGATCGCTGACGGTTGATGCCCCTGCTCGATCAGCATCGCGGTGACCGATTCTACGAATCCCGTTGGACCGCAGACGTATACGCGTGTGCCGACGATTGACGCCCACTCGGATGCCATGTCAGCGATACGGACCCGCCCCGGCGGCCGAGTCGCCTCCGCTGGGGCCACGCGGGTGTAGACCAGCCCAACCTGCAGCCAGCCGCATTCGCGCTCGAGCCGGCTCAGCTCTTGGGCGTAGTACACGTCGCCGGGACTGCGCACCGAATAGACCAGCCGAAAGTCGGCGCTGCCCGCCACTACCCGCTGTCGAAGCATAGCCATCAACGGCACGATTCCCGATCCGCCGCCGATGAGCAGAACCCGAGCGGCGTCGTCGTCAGGCTGCCAGACGAACCAGCCGCCGATGGGTCCTCGGAGTTCGACCTCGTCTCCGGCGACAAGCCCGACGAGGTAGGGTGAGACTTCCCCATCGGGAATCTGCTGCACGGTGAGCTCGATGCGCTCACCGTCGGGTGGTTTGCTCAGCGAATAGCTGCGTTGCGCGGTGTACCCGTCTGCGGCGGTCAGCTTGAGATCAATGTGCTGCCCCGCCAAGTAGCCGCCCCAGCCCGGCACGGTCAGCTCTATCGTGTGCGCAGACTCCGTCTCGGGCTCAGAGTCCACCACACGCGCGACTCGCCACCGTAACTTCGGTCTCAGGTGACCATCCACAACCGTCGTCAATCCCCGGCGTAGCGTTGTTCTTGCCACGGGTCGCCGTAGTTGTGGTAGCCCAACCCCTCCCAGAATCCCGGTATGTCGCGGTCGCGCAGCTCGATGGATCTCACCCACTTCGCGGACTTCCAGAAGTACAGGTGCGGCACCAACAGTCGTGCCGGCCCGCCGTGCACCGCGCTAAGCGGTGCGCCCTGGTAGACATAGACGATCCAAGCCTTCCCGCCGAGAAGGTCGCCCAACGGAAGATTGGTGGTGTATCCGCCGTAGGAACCGACCAGTGCGAATCTGGCGGTGGTGTCGATCGATTCGAAGAGCGTGTCCAGGGAGACGCCTTCCCACTCGGTATCCAGCTTGGACCAGGTGGTAACGCAGTGAATGTCCACGGTGAGCCGCTCACTGGGCAGGAGTTTGAGCTGGGCCCAGGTCCACGAGTGTTCAGCGCCGCGCTCGTCGCGAATGGTGAATCGCCAGTCATCAAGATCGATCCGCGGAGTGGGTCCCGCTTGCAGGACAGGGAAGTCCACGGTCAAATGCTGCCCGGGCGGGAGCTCACGCACCGACTCGCCGCGTCGTCCGCGAAAGCCCTTGTTGACGATGGTCATTGGTGTTCACCACGCTGCTTGCTGAATGTCATTCCGCGCCGGCCGCCTTCGGTAGCTGGACGACTGCGCCGGCCGTGTATTCGGCGTCAGTGCCCGGATCGAATCCCATCGACAACACGGTGCGGGGGAAGAAGACGTCGGTGAGGTACGCCAGCGCGACTGCCCAGCGGTTGACGAGCCGGGGAAGCGCATAAAGGTGGTAGGCGCGGGCGACAAACTTCGCGGCATAGCCCGATAGGTGGATGCCCAGCGGGTTGGCGACGGCGTAGCGTGGACCCAAGTCGACCACCATGCCCTGATCGCTGTGGCGGTAATCCTTCCGCACACCGTAGCCGAGGCTGGCGGCGACGTTGCGGGCCAACGTCTTACCTTGCCGACTCGCATGCTGGGCGGTGGGCGGGGCGATCTTGCCCGGCTGGGTAAGGTCCGGGACCGCGGCGGCGTCGCCCGCGGCAAAGACCTCGGGATGACCTGGTACCTGCAAGTCGGCCTGCACTTTCAGCCGGCCCCGTTCCGTCTCCAAGCCCAGTGTGGCGATCAGCGGTGACGGGGTCACGCCGGCCACCCACGCCACGGTGTAAGTGTCGATGCGTGAATCATCGCTGAGCACAACATGATCGGCGTGGACCTCCTTGATGGTCGTCCCCAGCCGCACGTCGACCCCGCGAGAGCGCAGCACACGCATCGCCGCGTCGCCGAGCTTCTGCCCCAGCTCGGGCATGACTCGGTCCGCCAAGTCGAGCAGCACAAACCGCACAGAGGCCCCATCGAAACCCATTTGCTTCGCCGCTGCGTCGGCGAGCGCGCGCAGCTGCGCCGTCAATTCGGAACCGGAATACGACGCACCGACAACGACAATCGCGCGGCGCGCTGCGGCGCGTGCCTCGTTTTCGTCGACCTGAGCCAGTTCCAACTGCTCGATCACACGATCACGAAGATACAGCGCCTCGGCCGTCGACTTCAGACCGTGCGCGTATTTGGCCAAACCCGGCGTATCCAAAAGCCGGGTCACCGAGCCCGGTGTTAAGACCAGCCGATCCCACGACAGCGTCCCTCGCCGACCCTCCGGATCGGTGAACGACAGTAGACGCCGATCGAAGTCAACGCTATCGACCAATCCACGCACCGCCCGCACGCCCGTCAGCGTTCCGGCCAGCGGGACACAGACAAACCGGGGGTCCACCAGCCCACCGGCCACATCCGCCAGCAACGGCGTGTACTGCAGATAATCGACCGCCGAAACGATGGTCACCCTCACATCCGAGGCGCGCGCCTTATCAAGCCGTCGGGCCAGTCGCCGCGCGCACTCGAAACCGGCGAAGCCGCTGCCGACGATCACAACCGAGGTGGTCGGTGGCGCCTTCTGCGGTTGACGGCGGTCCGAGACCGGCTTCATATCTCTTCTCCTGTTTGGCATCTGGGTGGCGACGTGGTGTTGACGATCGATCGCACGACGTTGTCGTGCTCCTCGGTGACCACGCGACTGCGGCGCGGTAGACAGCTGTGGAGATATCCAGCACGAGCATCGCCCGACGCCAACGATCTGTCATCACTCCTCAGGCCGATTCACCCGGGTGATAATGCTCAATCCGGAATCCGGCTACACCGAATCGACTGCTCGTGCGGGCTGAGTGACGCGTGCTTCGAGGGAGTGCGAGCGGCGCACCTCGTCGACCTGGTGAATTCGTGCATCAGTCGAGCTCGGAGCGGGCTACGAGCCGGCGGGCCACCTCGGTGATCGAACCGGACAGCGACGGATATACCGCAAGCGTCTGCGCCAAATCATCGACGGTAATGCGGTTTTGAACAGCGATCGCGATCGGTAGTATCAACTCGGAAGCGATCGGCGCGACCACCACGCCGCCGATTATCACGCCGCTGTCCTGTCGGCAAAATAGCTTGACGAATCCCTGATGCAGCTCCGACATTTTCGCCCGCGCATTGGTTTTCAACGGCAGCATAATGATGCGGGCCTGAATGGACCCCTGGTCGATCGCGGCCTGCGAGACACCGACCGCCGCGACCTCCGGGTGGGTGAACACCGTCGCCGCAACGGTACGCAATCGCAGCGGATTCACGGCCTCACCGAGCGCGTGATACATCGCGATGCGGCCCTGCATGGCTGCAACGGAGGCCAACGGCAAAAGACCGGTGCAGTCCCCCGCCGCGTAGATGCCCGCGACCGATGTGCGCGATACGCGATCGACTGCAATGTAGTCGCCGGGCCCTGATCCGATGCCCACACGCTGTAGGCCTAGCCGGCCGGTGTTGGGGACTGACCCGAGTGTCATCAACGCGTGGGTGCCTTCGACCGTTCGCCCGTCGGCCATTGTCACGAGCACCCCGCCGTCGGTGCGCCTCACGGATTTTGCCCGGGCGCCCTTGATTACTTCGACGCCACGTTGGGCGAAAGATTCCTCGAGCACCTGTGCGGCGTCGGCGTCCTCGTGCGGCAAAACCCGGTCGCGGCTCGCTACCAGCATTACCGCCACACCCAACTCGGTGTAGGCATTGGCGAATTCGATACCAGTCACCCCGCAACCCACCACGATAAGGTGGTCGGGCAGCGAGTCCAGGTCATAAAGCTGGCGCCAGGTCAAGATCCGCTCGCCGTCGGGGTGTGCCGACGGCAGGATCCGGGGGCTGGCGCCGGTGGCGATCAACACGACATCGGCATCGCGCACCGTCGTACTGCCGTCACGCGCGGTGACTTTGACGCGGTGGCGCGCCAGACCGGGAGCCGCATCCACCAATTCGCCGCGGCCGGCGATCAACTCAACGTCCACAGCCAGCAGCTGGGCCGTGATATCCACCGATTGCTCAGCGGCGAGCGCCTTGATCCGCTGGTGGACTTCTGCCAAACAAATCTTGGCGTCGTCGACGTGGGCGTCAAAACCCAGCCTGGTCGCCCGCCGCAGTTCGGTGCGCAGCCCCGTCGAGGTGATAAAGGTCTTCGACGGCACGCAGTCACACAACACCGCGGCACCGCCGACCCCGTCGGAATCGACAACGGTGACGCGCGTTACGGCAGGACCTCGTGCCGCCGCTACTAGCGCTGCCTCATAACCGGCCGGGCCACCGCCAAGGATCACAATGCGGGTTACCACGGCTCAGATTTCACCCACTGGCCGCACGGTAGGTCATCGGAGACGCCATACCTCACCCGCGCTCGTCGTCGACGACGATATGCATGGCGGCTTCCTCCGCCGAGGCGGCGCCGCCGTCGATGCCGACGTCGTGGGCAAGGTAATCCGCACCCGGATCAGCTGGATCGACGTCGAAGGCGACAAGCCGGCCTGCGCGCATATCGCCGACCTGATCGTCGATGGGCTCACCGTCGCTGTCGGCGCTATCACCAATCCCGTCGCCATCCCACTGGTCGGTCACGTCGGGCACCTCACGGGCCAGTCGGCGCGCAAGACTTTCATGGGTGCGCGCTTCCCTCGCGGTCAGTCCCCACGCTCGCAGTTCGCGGGGGCGTTCCGGAGGCGAGTAACCTTCGTCGAGGTCGATGCCCGTCTGTTCTGAGTCCAAGCTTTCTTCTGGCTCGAGCAGATGGGCCTGCACATCATCGAATTCAGAAATCCCCACCCGGCACCGTCTCCGTTCCGTAACTGCAAAGGTTTCGACAACAACACACAGCTGCACAGCCATCGACGTCGTGATCATGGCGCGCAGAAGGGTGAGCTGTCGTCGTCCACCTCGGTCGATCACCCGGGTGATCTGGCGGCCAACTTGACCTGGCAGCGGCGCGGGCGCTCATCCGGATGAAATGTCCCGGTGGGTGATGACTGCTCACCCCGCGGTGATCGATGCTGGCACCAGGTTGGCAAGCGCAGGTGCTGTGGAGGTTAGATGCGATGACAGGCGCACGTGCAGCTAGCGGCTCACGCACTTGGTTGGCGCAGTCCGTGAGACGCCGGCCCGTCGAGCAGGACAGGCCTTGCCTCGCGCCCGCGGCCTGCTTGGCTGGTGCGCGCGAGGGCGAGCCACGCTCCACGCCACTACATTTCGCGATAGCGGGAGAATAACGTGGGTTACGTACGAGCCGAATCGACGAAGGCGCCAGCCGGCGCGCTGAACGCTCAGTTTGAAAGCGCCATCACCCCGCTCCTTGAGCCGCTGTATCGGCACGCTCTTCGAATGACCTCCAATCGAGCGGATGCGGAGGATCTCGTGCAAGAAACGCTGCTCAACGCGTATGCCGGTCTCGGGTCATTCGAGCCCGGGACGAACCTCAAGGCATGGCTGCGGCAGATCATGACCAACACTCATATCAGCAGTTATCGGCGGCAAAAGCGCCGTCCCGCCCAGCATCCGGCTGGTGAGATCACCGATCAACAGCTCGTGGTCAATGCCCCCTGCACCCATCGGTTCCTACGGTCGGCCGAGGACCAGGCGCTCGAGATGCTGCCAGACCCCTACCTCAAGGCTGCAATGATGCTCTTGCCTGAGCAGTTTCGCATCGCGGTGTATTTCGCCGACATTGCGGGATACACGTATAAAGAGATCGCCGTCCTGACGGACACCGGACCAGGAACCGTAAGTTCCAGGCTCAATCGCGGCCGAAAACAGTTGCGCGATTTGCTATCCAGCTCGCCAACTAATCACGAGGCGAGGGTAGCGAGTTGATGCTGCTCGACCGGTAGATCAGCTGGCCCGATGAACACAACAAGCGCTCAGCACACGGCAAGCATGGTTAGCGTTGAACCGACCGCGACCAGGAGGCAGCGAACTTGGACACCCCGTCGCGTTCCAGGAGAGCGAACACATCGTGCAGGTCGATGCCGAGGGCGGTCAGCCGGTCGAACACCTCCTGGGCCTGCGCCGCCTTGCCGGTCACGATGTCACCGACGACGACGCCGTGATCGGCGACCGCCTCCAGCGTGGGCTCTGGAATCGTGCTGACGGTGTTGGGCGCCACCAGTCCGGTGACGTACATCGTGTCGGGGTAGGCGGGGTTTTTCACTCCGGTGGAGGCCCACAGTGGTCGTTGCAGGCGAGCACCCGCGGCGCGCAACGCCGCGTAGCGCGGCTCGGCTTCGAAGACCTGCTGATAGGCGGCGTAGGCCAATCGGGCGTTGGCGATGCCCGCCTGTCCCCGCAGCGCGAGCGCCTCATCGGTCCCGATTGCCTCGAGTCGCTTGTCGACTTCGGTGTCCACCCGGGATACGAATAATGATGCTACCGAATGGATTTGGGATAGGTCGGTGCCCGCGTGCCGGGCGGTTTCGATGCCGGCCAGATAAGCGTTCATGACCGCCCGGTAGCGTTGGACGGAAAAGATCAGCGTCACGTTGACACAAACACCCTTGGCCAACGCCGCGGTGATTGCGGGCAGACCGGCGGCGGTGGCCGGTATTTTGATTAGCACGTTGGGCCGGTCGACAATCTTGGCCAGCTCGACCGCCTGCGTGACTGTCGCATCGGTGTCGTGCGCGAGCGACGGGTCGACTTCAATGGACACTCTTCCGTCGACGCCGCCGGAACCTTCCCATTGTGGACGCAGGACATCGCAGGCCGCCCGGACGTCGTCGGTGATCGCCGTGCGGACCGCGGTGTCGATGTCCGTGCCGCGGGCCGTCAGCTCGGCGATCTGGCCATCGTAGGCGCGGCCGTTTGCAAGTGCATGCTCAAAGGTGGACGGGTTAGTGGTCACGCCGACAACGCTTCTCGTGTCGATAAGCTGTCGCAGCTTGCCGGATTGCAGCAGACCGCGGGACAAGTTGTCCAGCCAAACCGACACTCCCGCCGCCGACAACGCGGCCAGGTTCGGGTTCTGAGTCATCCCGTCGCCGCCGCTCGCCCATCGCTGGGCCGCGGTAGAACCCACCCCACGGCGCATGCTGTGCCAGAAAGCACCAGCGGCGCGTACGCGCTCAACAGCACCTGCCAATGCGGCGGGGCTGTCGCCCTGTCTTGTGTTACCGAGCCCATGTCGTTGCTAAGCCGGCTTGTCGCGTCCAGCCGCCGCGGCCTTTGCCCCGTCACCGCGGTTGGGTACCGTCCAATCGGGGCGGACGTAGTGGCAGGTGTAGCCCGATGGGTAGCGCTGCAGGTAGTTCTGGTGTTCGGGTTCGGCTTCCCAAAACTCACCGGCCGGGTTCACCTCGGTGACGACTCTGCCGGGCCACCTCCCGGAATCCTCGATGTCGGCGATGGTTCGCGTTGCGATTCGCTTTTGCTCGTCGTCCAGATAGAAAATTGCCGACCGGTAACTGGTTCCGACATCATTGCCCTGACGGTTCTTGGTGGTCGGGTCGTGGATCTGGAAAAAGAATTCCAACAGCGCCCGATAATCGGTCTGGTCTGCGTCGTAGGTGATTTCGACTGCCTCGGCGTGCCCGGGGTGATTGCGGTAGGTGGGGTGTGTGTTGCTGCCACCGGTGTAGCCGACACGGGTGGTCACCACGCCGGGCTGCGCGCGGAAGAGGTCCTCCATGCCCCAAAAGCACCCGCCCGCGAGAATAGCGATCTTGTCGTGCCCGGTCATGATTGTCGCTCGCCGACGCTTTGGGCCTGTTCCGATACGTCGTTCGCGAACAATCGCAGATATCGTCCATAACCCTGGGCTTCCAGGTCATCGCGGTGGATGAATCGCAGCGATGCCGAGTTGATGCAGTAGCGCAGGCCGCCCGCTTCTCGGGGGCCGTCCGTGAATACGTGCCCCAGATGACTGTCGGCATGGGCGGAGCGCACCTCGACCCTTTGCATGAAGTGGCTAAGGTCGCGCCTCTCAACCAGGCTGTCCGAGTCGATCGGCCGGGTGAAGCTGGGCCAGCCACTTCCGCTGTCGAATTTGTCCACCGAGGCGAAGAGTGGTTCGCCAGAAACAATGTCGACGTAGATGCCTGGTTCATGGTTGTCGCAGTATTCGCCTGTGAACGGAGGCTCCGTGCCGCTCTCCTGGGTGACGTGGTATTGCTGGGGGCTGAGCGCGTCGACCGCGGCAGGGTTCTTGCGGTATTGGTGTGACATCTGGTCTCCTTCGTTCGGGCAGGCTTGTTTAGTTGCGCCCGGCCATGATGCCGCCGTCGACGTTGAGAATCGCACCGGTGACCCAGCTGGCCGCATCAGACAGCAGATACGTCACTGCGTTGGCCACGTCGGCAGGGTTCCCGACTCGTCCCAGCGGATGAAGCGGCGCGAAAGCGGCAAGCGTGGCGTCGATCTCGTCCTTCGGGATGAAGCCCTCGTAGAGCGGGGTCTTGACCACAGCTGGCGCCACCGCGTTGACGCGAATGTTGTGGCCGGCGAGCTCGATGGCCAGGTTGTGGGTGAGCGCATGCAGGCCGGCCTTTTGCATCGAGTAAACCGACGAAGGAGTCAGACCGATCGCCTGGTGTGCCCACATGCTGCCGATGTTGACGATGGACCCGCCCTCCCCCTTGGCGATCATGCCCGCGACAACGGTCTGCGTCAGGAAGAACAGGGCATAGTTGAGCTCCATGTACGAGTCATAGGTCGGCGCGTCATATTCGAGAAACGGCTTGGGGATGAAGAATCCGGCCGCGTTGACGAGCAGCGTCGCATCGCTGTGGTTCTCGGAAAGTGCGCGCTGAACATCGGCGACCGCGGTGCGATCGGTCAGCTCCGAGGTGATCCCCCACGCCTGGCCGCCTTCGCCCGTCAGTTCGGTCACCGTGTCATCCACACGGTCTTTCGACCGTCCGATGATCACCGCGCTACCGCCGTGGCGCATGACGTCAACGGCGACCTGCCGGCCCATACCGGCGCTGCCCCCGACGACGACGACCTTCTTGGAATCGAAGTGCATGGTGAGACCCTTCTGCTAATCGTTCTCGACGGCTCGCCGCTGGGCCATCGCCTTTGCCCGGCAACGCGATTTGTAGCCTTGGCGTCGACGTCCGGCGCCCCGATGTCAAAGTCGAACTGCCGTCGAGTCTGCTGCGTCGCGGGGTGAGCCGTCATCACCCCGGCGTCGATTCACCCGGGTGAGTGCATCCCCGAGGCCAACATCGACTCCGCGGGGACGCTCAGAGGCCGGCTATTTCTGCTGAGTTATGAACGCGCAGTGGGTAATTCAGCGTGGCCGCAATCACCGAGCGGGTAGGCTTGCCTCGAGTCTTAGCGATGCTCACGACAAGATGCGGAGCAAAGCGATGGCGAATGTCGTTCACCAAGTAGGCCGCCATATCCCCGGCAGTCAATTCCATTGCGGGTGACGCACCATCAATTGCGCCGTGGCGGTACAAGAATGATGGCGCCGGCGAGGTAGTTACTTGATCCCGTGATGTCGAAGCCCTTGAGAAGACAGTGAAGGAGCGTCAAACATGTACGGGCCAGATGAAGAAGTAGTGCTGATCACCGAGGCCGTCGCTTTGCCGGGCAAGGGAGACGACCTGCGACGCGCGTTCGTTGGGTTAATTCCTCCGTCGCTGGCCGAAGGAGCCGTTAGCACCTTTAGGCTGCACGAAGATCGCGATCGACCCGGGCATTTCACACTTTATCAGCGGTTCCGCAACCAGCACGGCGTCGACCTCCACGTTCAAACCGATCATTTCGCGCTCAGCGTGGAAGCCTTGTCACAGTTTGCTCAGGACGGCGAGGCCCAGACCACCTTCTACCGGGTGGTGAGTGGCTGAGCCTCCAGATGTCGCGACAAAAGCTTGGCCAACTTCCTGCTTAGGTTACATCCAGGCTAGACCGCTTACGGAGCCTGCGCACACGCCGGCTCTGGCAGATCAAGGTCCGCTTTGTTTAGTCGATAGACCTCAAGGGTCAGGTTGTAGTACTTGTCGGTTTCACCGACCCATTCCATGCCCACTCGTCGAGCCGTAGCCACTCCGCGATCATTGCCTGGCCGCACGACTGCGAAAACCTCGCTGACACCGATATTTGTGAATGCTTGATGCGCCACCGCATGACCGGCCTCCGCACCGAAACCGTGCCCCCATAGAGCCGGCGCAACCTGCCAGCCGATCTCGAGATCGGTGCAGCCGGGTGGTAGAGGAAGCAGTGCCACTCCCCCGACTAAGTCGCCGGAGTACCTATCGGTGATCGCCCACCGTCCCACGGGCAGGCCGGATCCGTCGCTCTGCCGGATCCATTCGCCCAAGAGATGACGCATGTGGGCGCGGTCGGCGATCAACGGCAGCGCCGGACACAGCCAACGCGAAACCTCCGGCGCTCCGTATATCCCGTAAGCGGCACGGTCGTCTTCGAATTGCCATGGGCGCAACTGGAGACGGGCCGTCAGGATGCGTCGGGTGTGGGGGTCCCATTCGACGTGACGGTGATCATCCAATGTCGCCTCCTTCAGATCGTGAAAACTCATACCGGAAAAAGTGACCCACTAGGAAAGCAACGCCCGTAAAGAAGGTGACGATCGCGGTCGGGGGTGGTACCGACATAGAGTGGTCGCCGAGTTGAGCGGTTGGCCTATGCCTCGGCGACGCGAAGCACAACCTTCCCCTTCTTCCCGCGCTGCTCGGTGCGCGCAAAAGCCTCTTGGAATTGGTTCAGCGCAAAGACCGTGTCGATCTGCGGATGCAGCTCCGGAAGCGCCGCGAGCTGCGCTCCGTTCGGCTCCACAACGAAGTACTGCGCGCCCGGCGTCTCGGCCGCGATCGTCACGATGCGCCCGGCGCGCTCTGCGCTACGAGCAAGCGCCTCACCGCCGGTGGTGTCGAACAGGAGGTCGCAGTCCTCTCCTTCGCCGACCAGAACCGCCCCGAGGTGCCGTGCGAGTTGAGCGGCGATGTGCCCGACGCCGCCGTGCACGCCCGTGATGAGCACGCGCTGCCCGGCCGTGACCTTGCCGTGGACGACCAGCGCCTGAAACGCGGTCAGTCCAGTCATCGGAAGCGCCGCGGCTTGCTCGCGGCTCAGCGCGGATGGCTTCGGAGCGAGCAGGGATTTCGGTACCGCGGCCCACTCGGCGGCGACGCCGTCGTGGTCGAACGGTGTCAGCGCGATGACCTCCTCGCCGGTCGATTCGACGACACCGCACAGCTCATATGAGGGGATCGCCGGCAACCGATCGGTCGGCCAGGCCAACTCACCCCGTGTGATCGCCGCGGCATGGACCCGCACAAGCGCCTCGTCCGGCCCGGGCTCGGGTTGGGCAATCTCTTCTAGTCGTAGTCCGTCCGCGTACAGACGTATCGCCCTCATGAAATTCTCCTTCGTATGATTTGTGATTACACAACGAATAGTGCTGACAGCACTTAGCTTTTCGGGTTCAGCTCCAGTGTCGGGGTTTCTAGAGCATCACCACAACCTGCAGAATGTCGGAGACGAACACGATCGACCGGTCGCAGGTCGGGCATCGAGCGATGCGGCGGGAAAGCCACCGCACCGGCGCCGCCGGCCGTAACTCGCGCACCGTGCACTCGGCCGTGTATTCCAACGCGTCGAGATGGCCGGCGCACACGAAGCCGCACGCATTGCCGGCCTCGTCACAGTCAAAGCGCTTGCAGTGACCGACCATGTGGAATTCGATATAGGCCTCCGCCGGTTGTTTGCATCGAAATCCGTTGTCCAAGAATGCGATCTGACATTGAGGGGCGAAATCAAGATGTTCGATGCCACGGGGAGCCACTGCCGGGTTACCCCCCAGCGGGGTGCCGATTGGGCTGGCAAGTGCACCATCGACCGCGCCGCGCGGACACTCATTCCGTCCAATCTGAACCGGCGAACTCGTGTTCGCGGCATCGATCGGTTGGCGGTCGAACTTCGCCGCGCGGACGCAGTGGACTGACGTCGGCGGACATCCGCCGTAGCCATTGGGCATCGGCGTTACCCTCTGAGCGTCAAAGTCGATGGGCACGTCGTGGCACTCCTGTGATTCTGCGTCGAGACCCCGTTAGGCGGTCCGCTCATCAGTGAGCTTGACGCGCGTCGGGGTGAATAGTCATCACCCCGACCGATCATTCACCCGGGTGAGTGACACAAGCGCACATCGGGTGGGCGAACGTTATGGAGTAAGCGGCGTGCGGTCCCGGGAAGACACCAATTCGCGGGCTCGCGACCTTAGTGATCTCGGTTACGGTCGGGTGATATCTCGCTTCGAACGGGTATGCCTGGCCGAACCCATCGCTATCACGATCGGAGCGCGCCGATGGCTACCACGGTCAAACCCCGTACGGCCAGGCTCGCGCTGGTCGCCGTGGCCGCGGTGATCCTCGGGTTCGTCGCCATGTGTCATTCGAGCGACACCGACACCGGCAATGCCGCCAAGCCGACGGTGCCGGCGGCGGCCGCACCCAGCCCACCGCCCAGCGCGTTCGTGGCGGCGCCGGGGTCGGCAAACACCTGGATCGTGTCCTTGATGACGTGGCTGCCGT
>NZ_LZJX01000139.1:0-25496 GCF_001667595.1 Mycobacterium sp. E2989
AGGCAGATTCACCCGGCCAGCCTATCGGCTGCGTTTGACGGGCATCGACGGGCTCACCACTGCCGTGACCTACACCGGATGTATGCGCTGCACCGTATTCGGCACCGGCTACCTGGGTGCCACCCACGCCGTCGGAATGGCGGAACTGGGACACGAGGTCGTCGGGGTCGATATCGACCCCGGGAAGGTCGCCAAGCTCGCCGGCGGTGATATTCCCTTCTACGAGCCCGGCCTGCGCAAGCTGCTGCAGGAGAACCTGGCCGCGGGGCGGCTGCGGTTCACCACCGACTACGACGTCGCCGCCGATTTCGCCGACGTGCACTTCCTCGGGGTCGGCACGCCGCAGAAGAAGGGCGAGTACGGCGCCGACCTGCGGCACGTCTACGCCGTGATCGACGCGCTGGTGCCCCGACTGACGAAATCGGCTGTGCTGGTGGGCAAGTCGACGGTTCCGGTGGGCACCGCGGCCGAGCTGAACCAGCGGGCGGCGGCCCTGGCGCCGCGCGACGTCGACGTCGAGATCGCCTGGAACCCGGAGTTCTTGCGCGAGGGCTACGCGGTGCACGACACCCTGCACCCGGATCGCATAGTCCTTGGCGTGCAACAGGATTCGACCCGGGCCGAGGCGGCGATCCGTGAACTGTACGGCCCGCTGCTGGCCGAGGGCGTGCCCTTCCTGGTGACCGACCTGCAGACGGCGGAGCTGGTCAAGGTTTCTGCCAATGCCTTTCTGGCGACCAAGATCTCGTTCATCAACGCCATCTCCGAGGTGTGCGAGGCCGCCGGCGCCGACGTCAGCGTACTGGCCGACGCGCTCGGCTACGACCCACGGATCGGCCGCCAATTCCTCAACGCCGGTTTGGGTTTCGGCGGCGGCTGCCTGCCCAAGGACATCCGCGCCTTCATGGCCCGCGCCGGCGAACTGGGGGCCAATCAGGCGCTGACCTTCCTGCGCGAGGTCGACAGCATCAACATGCGCCGGCGCACCCGCATGGTGGAGCTCGCCAGCGCCGCGTGCGGCGGTTCGCTGCTGGGCGCCAACATCGCCGTGCTCGGCGCGGCGTTCAAGCCCGAATCCGACGACGTCCGCGACTCGCCCGCGCTCAACGTGGCGGGCCAGCTCCAGCTCAACGGCGCCGCGGTCAACGTCTACGACCCCAAGGCGCTGGACAACGCACAGCGGCTGTTCCCGACGCTGAACTACGCGGTTTCGGTCGAGGAGGCCTGCGAGCGCGCCGACGCGGTGCTGGTGCTCACCGAGTGGCGGCAATTCGTCGACCTCGACCCCGACGACCTGGCCGACCGCGTGCGGGCCCGGGTGATCGTCGACGGGCGCAACTGCCTCGACGCCGCCCGCTGGACGCAGGCGGGCTGGCGGGTGTTCCGGCTGGGCGCGCCGCGGCCCTGAGCCCCCGTGCCCCGAGCGTCACGCCAGCGTGACCCCGGGCCGCGAACGCCACGCCAGCGTGACGGTCGGCGCGAGACGGGGGCGTAGCCTGACCCGCGTGGACTACGCCGGTGTATTCCTGGACGAGAACCGCGCATTCTCGGAGCTTTTCCGCGATGTCGACCGATCGACGCCCGTGCCGACCTGCCCGGGCTGGAGCCTCGACCAGCTCCTGCGGCACGTCGGCCGCGGCGACCGCTGGGCGGCGCAGATCGTGCGCGACCGGCTCGAAGAGTTCCTCGACCCGCGCTCCGTCGAGGGCGGCAAGCCGCCACCCGACCCGGCCGACGCGATCTCCTGGCTGCACGGCGGCGCGCAGCGGCTGGTCGATGCCGTCGAGCTGACCGGTGTGGAAACACCGGTGTGGACGTTTCTCGGGCCGCGCCCGGCGAACTGGTGGGTCCGCCGGCGCCTCCACGAGGTCGCCGTGCACCGTGCCGACGCGGCGATCGCGACGGGAGCCGAATTCACGCTGGCCGCCGAGGTGGCCGCCGACGGGATCACCGAATGGCTCGAGCGGGTCGCGATCCAGGCCGGGTCCGACGGTTCGCCCCTGCCGCTCGAGGGCGGCAACACCCTGCACCTGCACGCCACCGACCCCGGCCTCGGCGAGGCCGGTGAATGGACGATCGGCGTCGACGCGGGCCGGATCACCTGGTCACACGAGCACGGCAAGGGGACGGCGGCGCTGCGGGGCGGGGCGACCGAGCTGCTGCTGGCCATCCTGCGCCGGGTCCCGCTCGCCGACACCGGCATTGCGCTGTTCGGCGACGAGGCCGTCTGGCAGGACTGGCTGGACCGCACCCCGCTCTGACCACGGCGGCCGAGCGCACACGGTAACTTGCAGTCCATGACCACTTCGGAGATCGCCACCGTCCTGGCGTGGCACGACGCGCTGAACGCTTCCGACCTGGAAACCCTGGCGGCGCTGTCCAGCGATGACATCGACCTGGCCGACCCGCACGGCGCCGCGCAGGGCCACGAGGCGCTGCGCAAATGGGCCGCCTCGCAGCGGGTGGCGGCCACGGAACTCGGCCGGATGTACGTGCACGACGGTGTCGTGGTCGCCGAGCAAAAACCCGCCGACCCCGCCGCGGCCACCGCCGCCGCGTTGGCGTTCCGGGTGGTGCACGACCACGTCACGTCCGTGTTCCGGCACCAGGATTTGGCGTCGGCGCTGGCGGCCACCGAACTCACCGAATCCGACCTCGTCAACTAGGCGCGAACCAGGGGAGCCACTCATGCGCGGGATCATCTTGGCCGGCGGCTCGGGCACCCGGCTGCACCCGATCACCGTAGGCATCAGCAAGCAGTTGCTGCCGGTGTACGACAAGCCGATGGTCTACTACCCGCTGTCCACGCTGATGATGGCCGGGATCCAAGACATCCTGGTGATCACCACCCCGCACGACGCGGCGGGCTTCCAGCGGCTGCTGGGCGACGGCTCGCAATTCGGCATCAACATCACCTACGTGACGCAGGAACGGCCCGACGGCCTGGCCCAGGCCTTCGTGCTGGGGGCCGACCACATCGGCAACGACTCGGTGGCTTTGGTGTTGGGGGACAACATCTTCTACGGGCCGAGATTGGGAACCAGCCTGAGCCGGTTCCAATCCATCAGCGGCGGAGCGGTTTTCGCCTATTGGGTGGCCAACCCCTCGGCGTACGGCGTCGTCGAATTCAGCGACGACGGCACCGCGCTGTCGCTGGAGGAGAAACCCCAGACGCCGAAATCGAATTACGCGGTGCCGGGACTGTATTTCTACGACAACGACGTGATCGAGATCGCCAAGGGTCTGAAGAAATCGGCGCGCGGTGAATACGAGATCACCGAGGTGAACCAGATCTATCTCAGCCGCGGCCGGCTCTCGGTCGAGGTGATGGTCCGCGGCACGGCCTGGCTGGACACCGGAACGTTCGACTCGCTGTTGGACGCCAGCGACTTCGTCCGCACGCTGGAACGACGGCAGGGGCTGAAGGTCAGCGTCCCCGAGGAGGTGGCGTGGCGCCGCGGCTGGATCACCGACGATCAGCTAGCCGAGCGCGCGCAGACGCTGCTCAAGTCCGGCTACGGTGGCTACCTGCTGGAGTTGTTGGAGCGGAGCCGATTTCAGTAGGTTTGGCCAGCGCCGCGGCGATCGCCGTCGTCATCGGAACCGACAGCGCCAGCGCGATGCCGCCCACCGCCGAGCGGGCGATCTCGATGGCCACGCTCTCGCTGGTCAACACGTCGGTCAGCGAGCGGTTGGCCACGCTGAACAGCAGCAGCAGCGGCAGGGAGCTGCCGGCGTAGGCCAGCACCAGCGTGTAGACCGTGCTGGCGATGTGATCGCGGCCAACTCGAATGGCGCCCAAGAAGATCGCGCGCCGCGAGCCGCCGAGGTGGGCGAGCTCGAACACCGTGGACGCCTGCGTCACGGTCACGTCGTTGAGCACGCCCAATGACCCGATGATGAAACCGGCGAGCAGCAGCCCGCTGATCGACACGTTGCCCAGGTAGGCGCTGACGGTGGCGTTCTGGTCGTCGGACAGGCCGGTCAAGTGGGCCAGTTGTATTGCCGCCCAAGATAATCCAGCAGCCAGCAGCAGCGACGTCAGGGTTCCCAGCAGTGCGGCGCTGGTCCGCAGGCTGACGCCGTGGGCCAGGTAGATGACGGCGTAGAGGATCGCCGCCGCGGCCACCAGGGCGACCGGAACCGCGGGCGCGCCGTCGCGCAGGGCCGGCAGCAGGAACGCGACCAGCACCACGAACGCGACCACGATGCCCACCAGCGCGAGCAGCCCCCGCCAGCGCGCCACGGCGACCACCACCACCGCGAACGCGACGGCCAGGGCGACCAGGGACCAGCCGCGTTCGAAGTCGTAGAACGCGTAGCTGGTGGCGCCCTGATCGTCGACCTGCCGCACCAGCCGAACGTGATCTCCCACAGCGAATTTCGGCTGACCCGGACCGGGGGAGGACTCCAGCAGCGTGTTCGCCCCGGCGTTGGGGCCGGAATCGATCGCCACCTGGGTCAGCACGCAGCGGCCCGCTCCCGGGGGCGCCGGCTGCGGCGCGGTGGTGAGCACCTGACCGACCGACGGGCTGCCGCAGTCACCCCCGCCGCTGGAGAGCACGTGCCCGGCCTGTGTGCTCACGGCGCCGCCGGCCGCGTTCTGGAACGGCATCGGGATGTCGACGTGCTGCCGGCTGGGCCACAGCAGGATCGCCCCGGCCAGCACGGCGACGCCGATGGCCACCAGCAGCCCGACGACCAGCCGGGCGGGCAGCGGATCGACCGGGGCAGGGCCGGACGGGTGGTGCGAGTGGGAGTGCGAATGGGTCACCCGGTCCACCGTAGAGGCGCCGGCTGCCAAGACGCTTACTGCCGATAGCTCACCAGGAAGTTGCCCAGCCGCTCGATCGCCGCGGCCAGGTCACGCGCCCACGGCAACGTCACGATGCGCAGGTGATCCGGTGCCGGCCAATTGAATCCGGTGCCCTGGGTGACCAGGATCTTCTCCTGCAGCAGCAGGTCGAGGACGAGCTGTTCGTCGTCGGCGATGTCGTAGACCTCGGGGTCGAGCCGCGGGAAGGCGTACAGCGCACCCTCGGGCTTGACGCACGACACCCCGGGAATCTCGTTCAGCTTCTGCCACGCGACGTCGCGCTGCTCGAGCAGCCGGCCGCCCGGCAGCACCAGGTCCTCGATGCTCTGATGGCCGCCGAGGGCGACCTGGATTCCGTGCTGGGCCGGCACATTGGGGCACAGCCGCATGTTGGCCAACAGGTTGATGCCCTCGATGAAGCTCTCGGCGTGGTCCTTGGGCCCGGTGATCGCCAGCCAGCCGGCGCGGTAGCCCGCGACCCGGTAAGCCTTGGACAGGCCGTTGAAGGTGAGACACAGCAGGTCGTGCGCGAGCGAGGCCACGTTGATGTGCTGGGCGTCGTCGTAGAGGATCTTGTCGTAGATCTCGTCGGCGAGCAGCAGCAGTTCGTGCTTGCGCGCCAGTTCCACCATCTGGGTGAGGACCTCGCGGCTGTACACGGCGCCGGTCGGGTTGTTGGGGTTGATGATGACCAGCGCCTTGGTGCGGTCGGTGATCTTGGATTCCAGGTCGGCGATGTCGGGCTGCCACGCCTGCGTCTCGTCGCACAGGTAGTGCACGGGCGTGCCGCCGGCCAGCGACGTCGACGCCGTCCACAGCGGGTAGTCGGGCGACGGGATCAACACCTCGTCGCCGTTGTCGAGCAGGGCCTGCAGCGTCATCGTGATCAGCTCGGAGCAGCCGTTGCCCAGGTACACGTCGTCGACGTCGAACCGGGGGAAGCCCTCGACCAACTCGTAGCGGGTGACCACCGCGCGGCGCGCCGGCAGGATGCCCTGCGAATCGGAGTAGCCCTGCGCGAACGGCAGCGCCTGGATCATGTCGCGCATGATCACGTCGGGCGCCTCGAAGCCGAACGGCGCCGGGTTGCCGATGTTGAGCTTGAGGATGCGGTGGCCTTCGGCCTCCAGCCGCGCGGCCTGCGCGTGCACCGGGCCGCGGATCTCGTAGAGGACGTCCTGCAGCTTGGACGACTGCGCGAAGACCCGCTGCCGGTGATGAGCGGAGGCGTGCAGGGGCAGCTGGTGGGTGGTCACGTCTCTAATGGTGCCACCACTGTCCACCGAAATTTGCGGTCAAGCGGCAAAATCCCAGGTCAGCGCTTGCCGGGCGGCCGCGCACCCCGGGCGATACCCAGCCCCTTCACCGGCGGACCCGACGGCGCGTCGTCACCGTCGGTCTGCTGTGCCGGCTCGGCCTTCGGCGCCTCGGCCTTGGGTGCTTCGGCCTCCTCAGACTCGGCCTTGGGTGCCTCGGCCTTGGGTGCCTCGGCGGCCGGTGCGGCCTTCTTGGCGCCGGGGCGCTTGGCGCCGGCGGCGATGCCCAGTCCCTTGACCGGCGCCGCGGGCGCCTTCTCCTCGGCCTTGGCTTCCTCGGGCGCCGCCTCAGCCTTGGCTTCCTCGGCCTTCGGAGCCTCGGCCTTGGGTGCCTCGGCGGCCGGTGCGGCCTTCTTCGCGCCGGGGCGCTTGGCGCCCCCGGCGATGCCGAGCCCCTTGACGGGCGCGGCCGGCGCGGACGCCCCCGCGGGCGCCTCCGCCTTGGCCTCGGCCTGGGCCGGTGCGGCCTTCTTGGCGCCCGGCCTCTTGGCGCCGCCGGCGATGCCGAGACCCTTGACGGGCGCGGCCGGCGCTGCCGCCGCCTCGGACTTCGGGGCCTCCTCGGGGGGCGCCTCCTCGGCCTCCTTCGCCGGTGCCTCCACGGTCGCGGTCGCCTTGGGCGCCGCGGCCGCGCGCTTTTCGGCTTCCTTGGCGGCGGTGCCCTTCTCCGGCAGCGTCGCCTTGTCGTACTCGAGCGACCCGAGCAGCACCTGGGCGACGTCGAGCACCTCGACCCCGGTCCGGCCGGCCTCCTCGGAGCGGTCGTTCACGCCGTCGGTGACCATCACGCGGCAGAACGGGCAGCCGGTGGCGATCGTCGACGCGCCGGTGGCCAGCGCCTCGTCCACGCGCTCGTGGTTGATGCGCTTGCCGATGTGCTCTTCCATCCACATCCGCGCGCCGCCCGCGCCGCAGCAGAAGCTGCGCTCGGCGTGCCGCGGCATCTCGGTGAGCGTGGCTCCGGCGGCGCCGATCAGCTCACGCGGCGCCTCGTACACCTTGTTGTGCCGGCCCAGGTAGCACGGGTCGTGGTAGGTGATGTCCTGCGAGACCGGGGACACCGGGACCAGCTTGTTGTCCCGGATCAGCCGGTTGAGCAGCTGGGTGTGGTGCAGCACGGAGTAGTTCGCGCCCAGCTGCCGGTATTCGCGGCCCAGGGTGTTGAAGCAGTGCGGGCAGGTGACGACGATCTTGCGGTCGACGGTCTCCACGCCCTCGAACACCCCGTCCAGCGTCTCGACGGCCTGCTGGGCCAGCTGCTGGAAGAGGAACTCGTTGCCGGAGCGGCGCGCGGAGTCGCCGTTGCAGGTCTCGCCGGTGCCCAGCACCAGGTACTTCACGCCGGCGATGGCCAGCAGCTCGGCGACGGCCTTGGTGGTCTTCTTCGCCTTATCGTCGTAGGCGCCGGCGCAGCCCACCCAGAACAGGTACTCGAAGCCGTCGAAGCTGTCGACGTCCTCGCCGTAGACGGGGACGTCGAAGTCCACCTCGTCGATCCAGTTGGTCCGGTCGGAGGCGTTCTGCCCCCACGGGTTGGCCTTGGTCTCCAGGTTCTTGAACAGCACCGACAGCTCGGACGGGAACTCCGACTCCATCATCACCTGGTAGCGGCGCATGTCGACGATGTGGTCGACGTGCTCGATGTCCACCGGGCACTGCTCGACGCACGCGCCGCACGTCACGCAGGACCACAGCACGTCGGGGTCGATGACGCCCCCCTGCTCCTCGGTGCCGACCAGCGGGCGGGCGGCCTGCTCCGGGCCGGAGCCCATCACGCGACCGAAGCCGGACTCGGGGACGTGGTGCGCCTCGGCGTGCTTCTCGCCCGCCAGCTCCTCGCCGAGCCCACCCTCCGGGGTGTTCTCGGCGGGCGACTCCTTGTCGCCGAGGATGTAGGGCGCCTTGGCCATCCAGTGGTCGCGCAGGTCCATGATGACGAGCTTGGGCGACAGCGGCTTGCCGGTGTTCCAGGCCGGACACTGCGACTGGCAGCGCCCGCACTCGGTGCAGGTGGCGAAGTCCAGCATCGCCTTCCAGCTGAAGTCCTCGACCTTGCCGCGGCCGAATTCGGCGTCGTCCGGCGGGTTTTCGAAGTCGATCGGCTTGCCGTCGGCCTCGATCGGCAGCAGCGGGCCCAGCGCGTCGGGCAGCCGCTTGAAGATGACGTTGATGGGCGCCGTGAAGATGTGCAGGTGCTTGGAGTGCAGCACGATGATCAGGAACGCCAGCATCACCGCGATGTGCAGCAGCAGCGCGGTCGTCTCGATGATCTCGTTGGCGGGCTGACCCAGCGGGCGCAGGATCGCGCCGAACAGTTGCGACAGGAAGGCGCCCTTGCCGTAGGGCAAGGTGCCGTTGTTCACCGCCGACCCGCGGACCAGCACGTAGGTCCAGATGACGTTGAAGATCATGAACAGCACCAGCCAGGCGCCGCCGGTGTGGGAGCCGTAGAACCGCGACGAGCGGCCGATCTCCTTCGGGCTGCGCAGCAGCCGGATGATGGCGAAGGTGGTGATGCCGAGGAAGACGGCGGTGGCGAAGAAGTCCTGCAGGAAACCCAGCGCGTCCCAGCGCCCGATGATCGGGATGTGGAAGTTGTCCTGGAACAGCAGGCCGTAGGCCTCGATGTAGACGGTCAGCAGAATGAAGAAGCCCCACATGGTGAAGAAGTGGGCCAGGCCGGGGATCGACCATTTGAGCAGGCGGCGCTGCCCGAAGACCTCGGCGATCTCCGTCCAGACTCGCCTGCCGGGGTCGTCGGTGTGGCCGGGAGCCGGCTTGCCGGACGTAACCAGCTTGAACAGCCACAGGACCCGCCGTGCGGCGAGCGCGGCCACGACCAGCGTCATGCCCATGCCCACGACCAGTCTGATGAGCATCTGCGTTGTCACAGAAGATCTCCCCAATGCATTAGTGATTCAGCCTGCGTTTTGTTTGCCTGCTCAGCCCTGCTCATAGTTGCATCTCCGCAGCTTTCGCCGCGAGAAAGGCTGCCCTAACTCGGCCCCGCCGTGACCGGCGCCACCCCGTCAGGGCTGGGGCGGCTGGAAGATAGGCGGCAGCGGCCGGAAGCGGGTCGTCGTCGGGGGCGCGGCGGTGGTGGTCGGCGCCTGCGTGGTGGTGGGCGCCGCGGATGTGGTGGTCGGCGCGGCGGTGGTGGTGGTCGGCGCCTGCGTGGTGGTGGTCGGCGCCTGGGTCGTCGTCGTGGTGGTCGACGTGGTGGCGGGCGGCGGCTCGGACGACGACGGCGGCGGCGGGGGCGGCGGGAGCACCGTCTCGGTGGTGCTGCCGTTGGGCTCGGTGATGGTCACGGTTTGCGACGTTTGCGGGGGCGCCGGTGCGCCCGGCGGGGTGGTCTTGGCCGGGCTGGACTTCGTGAGCCCGAGGTTGATCGCCAACAGGACGGCCACCAGCACCGCCGCCGCGGCGCCGGCGACGGTCAACACCAGCGCCGTGCGCTTGTACCACGGCAGGCCGCCCGGCTCGGCGGGGTAGCGGTCGCCGGCGGGACCGTCGAACTCCCTTGCGGCATTGGTGTATTCGCCGGTCGCGTCGCGCCCGGTGTAGGGCACCGGCTCGTCCGCGCCGTCGGCGTCCTGGGACCAGGCCAGGGCGCCGTCGACGTCGGTGGCCCGGGCGGCCCACGCGGCCTGGGTCATGTCGATGCCGCCGGTGCCGACCATCTCCGTCGGCGACTCCACCACGGCCCCCGCGGCGGTCGGGGCGCCCGCCGGCCCCTGCTGGTCACCGAGCGCCGCCGCCCCGACGGCGGCGCTGACCGCGGGGTGCGGTGCGGTGTGGACCGGCACCGCGAAGCGCTCCGACAGCCGCGCGGTGATCAGCGGGATGCTCGCCCCGCCGCCGACGCTGGCCACGGCGGCCAGCCGGGGCCGCGGAATCCCGTTGCGGCGCAACGCTTCGTCGAGGGCGCCCAGGAACCTGTCCAGCGGCTCGGAGATCAGTTGCTCCAGTTCGGC
The DNA here is from genome assembly GCF_001667595.1 of Mycobacterium sp. E2989. Lineage (NCBI taxonomy): Bacteria > Bacillati > Actinomycetota > Actinomycetes > Mycobacteriales > Mycobacteriaceae > Mycobacterium > Mycobacterium sp. E2989. The sequence goes on from NZ_LZJX01000139.1 coordinate 10,110, forward strand.
GCGGGACAGCTGCGCACTGCCGACGGCGGCCGTCGCGGCCGTCGACAGTTGCTCCTTGGCACGCCGGCACTCACCGAGCAGTCGCGTCTGCGACCCCATCCGCATGGTGCTGCCCAGGTCGGCCATGGTGGCGTCGGAAGCCTGCAGGCCGCCGAGAACGAGCCGATCGATCGCGTCCCCGGAGAAATCGGTGTAGCGCACCGTGGGGCCGACGCGGGCGAAATTCGAGCCCGCGTCCATCAGGCTGATGCTGGTGCCGCTGGCGCCGAAATCGCACACGGCGACGACGCCGGCCGTCGGAAATCCCGGTCTGCCCCGCAACGAAGCGAGCGCGGCGGTGGCGTCGGGCACCAACACCGGGGCCACCCCGCCGCGGGCCAGGTCCGGCTGGGCGAAGAACTCCTCGCGCAGCGCGGTGAACTGGGCGTCGGACCAATACGCGGGGACGGCGATGGTGATCGGCGTGCCGTAGCCGGCGGTGCGGGCCATGGCCTCGATCGCCTCGACCGTCAGCACCTCGCCCAGGTACTTCGTCCCGTCGGGCGCCACCAGGGGGGATCGGTCCCCGACGCGCTCGACGAATCCGCGCAGCACCATGCCGGTTCCGGTCAGGTTCGGGTTTTCTTCCGGCAGGCCGACTTCGGTCGGCCGGTGCTCGAAAAGCGTCAGCACGGCGCTGCGCACCACCGGGGCGTTCCCCGCGCGGGCCGCCACCAGGTTGGCCGCCCCGATCGACAGCCCGAGCGACTCGCTCATGCCCCGCACCCCATTTCCGATCGCCCGGTGTTCCCCAACATAGCGGGGTCAGCGCAGGCCGGGCGGGACCGTGATGACCGTCGGCACCCCCGGAATCGTGATCGACGGCGGCAGCGGGGGCAGATGATGCCGGTGCGTCGGCTCCTGCGTGGGTTGCTGCGCCGGCGGTTGCGTCGGCTGCTGCGCCGGCGCCTCGACCGCGCTGCTGGTGCTGGGGGTCGTCGTGGCGGTCGTGGTCGGCGTGGTCGTCGTGGTGGTGGTGGTGGTCGTGCTGCTGCGGCTGGTGCTCGGGGTGGGGCTGGTGCCCTGACCCCCGCTCAGCAGCTCGCTGATGCCGTAGACGATCAGGCCGAGCAGGATCGCGACGAACACCAGCCAGGCGATGAGCAGCGGTGGCCGGCGGTACCACGGAGTGGGTTCGGCGTCGTCGAAAGCCTCCGGTTGCTCGAACCCGTCGGGCGGGTTGGCCGGGGGTTCGCCGGAAGTCGGCTGCTCAGCCATGCCGTAGCCGGCATGCTGGGTCGCTTGTTCGTGGAAGTCGTCGGGTGGGCCTTTGCGTGCCACGGCACCGATGGTACTGACACCACCTGCGGACCCCCTCAGGCCGCTCGCGCGTCGGCGCCTCAGTTGCCTTCGAGCGCGGCCCGCACACGTCCCCGCGCCCGGTCGAGCCGGGCGGCGGCCTCGGCCGCGTCGACGCCCGCGAGCAACGCGACGATCGCCGTCTTGGCGTGACCTCCCGCGGCCTCGAGCGCTTCGGCCGCGCTGTCTTCGTCGACGCCGGCCGCGTCGCGGACGATGCGCACCGCGCGGCGGCGCAGCTTCGCGCTGGTCGGGCGCACGTCGACCATCCGCGGTCCGTAGGCCTTGCCGAGCGCGATCATCACGCTGGTCGAGAGCGCGTTGAGCGTGACCTTCTGAGCCGTTCCCGCGGTCAGCCGCGTCGAGCCGGCCAACACCTCGGGGCCGGTCAACAGTTCGATCACCACGTCGGCCGACGCCTCGCTGCCGGGGTTGTTGACGACCGCGACCGTCAGCGCGCCCGCGGCGCGCGCGTGCGCGAGCGCCCCGAGCACGTACGGCGTGCGGCCCGACGCGGTGATCCCGACGAGCGCGTCGGCGGCCGTCAGGTCGGCGAGATCGGCGGGGGTGAAGGCGTCTTCCGCGCCCTCGATCGCCTCGGTGAGGGCCGCCGGCCCGCCGGCGATCACGCCGCGCACGAGGTCGGTGCCGAAGGTGGGCGCGCACTCGGCCGCGTCGAGCACGCCGAGGCGCCCGGGCGTCCCGGCGCCGGCGTAGATCAGGCGGCCGCCGCGTTCGAGTCGCGTGGCGATCGCCTCGGCCGCCGCGGCGATCCGCGGGACCGCCGCCGCCACCGCGGCGTGCGCCTCGCCTTCGGCGGCCACCAGCAGCGCGACGACCTCCGCGACGGGGCGCGTGTCGAGATCGTCGAGGCCTGGTCGCTCCGCTTCGGTGGCGAGCGCGTCGAGTTCTTGCGCGGCAACGGTTTTCGGTGCGGCCCGTAACCGGATCAGGTGCGGCTCGTGGATCGCCGACAGTCGCAGCGCCCCGTCGAGCGGGTCACCGGCGGCCGGGACGAGGTCGAGCCGCTCGGTCAGGGTCTCGAACCCGGCCAGGCCGCCGACCATCGCGACGGGGCCAGCCCCGGCCGCGCGAGCGGTCGTCGCGAGCGCCTCGGCCGCCGCGCCGACGATCCCCCGCGCGGCGGCGTCGCCGTGGGCGGCGAGGACGTCGGCTGCGAAGGAGGCGAGCGCGGCGGCGCTGGTGAACTGCGCGGGCCAGCCCTCCGGCGGACCGAAGCGGGCGCGGGCGGCGTCGAGCAGCGCGGTGGAGGCGCCGCGGCCGTCGTGGGCGCGCAGCGCCGCGCGCAACCCGGCGGCGCCGATCCACCCTCCGCCGCCCTCGTCGCCCAGCCAGGGGCCCCAGCCGTCGGCGGTCCGCAGCGCGCCGTCCGCGTCGATCGCGAGTGCGGCGACGCCGGTGCCCGCGACCAGCACGACGCCCGGCTCGCCGGCCAGTGCGCCCGCATGCGCGATCACGGCGTCGCTGGTCACCGCGACGCGCTCCGGCCGCAGCGAGGCCAGCAGCGCCTCGCCCAGCGCGCGCGCCGCGTCCGGCGCCGCCAGTGCCCCGGCGGCACCCACGATCACCTCGTCAGCCGGGCCAAGCTCGCGCGCCACGCGCAGGATCGCCGCGTGGGCCGCCCGCACGCCGCCGGGCGCCGCGAGACCCGGCGCGCCCGGCCCCTCGGCCCTCCGGTGGCCGAGGGAAGCCCGGCACGAGGTTTTACCCAAGTCGACGGCGAGGATCACCGGACCCATCCTTGTCGAGCGCAAACTGGTCTGGTGGGGCGGGCGTTGCTGACCGTGGGGCACGGGACGGCCGACCGCGAGCGGCTGGCGGAGTTGCTAACCGGCGCCGGCGTTGCGCTGGTGGTGGATGTGCGGCGATATCCGGCCAGTCGGACGAATCCGGACGTGCGGCGGGAGGCCCTGGAAAGCTGGCTGCCCGAACGCGGCATCGACTACCGGTGGGAGCCCCGCCTGGGCGGGCGGCGCCACGTCGCGGCCGGAGAACCGGAGCCGGACACCTGGTGGACGGTGGCCGCATTCCGGGCGTACGCCGCGTACACCCGCACGCCGGAGTTCGACGCGGCGCTTGACGAGGTCCTGGCCGACGCCGCCCGGCGCACCACCGCGGTGATGTGCAGCGAGAGCGTCTGGTGGCGCTGCCACCGGCGGTTGATCGCCGACGTGGCAGAGCTCGGTCGCGCAGTGCCGGTGCGGCACCTGATGCCGGACGGTCGAATGCGCCCACACCGCCCCGCCGACGGTGCTCGCCGCCGCCCCGACGGCCATCTGGTTTGGGACGGCTGAGCCGTCGCCGATCTGCGTTGCCCTCTGCGGATGGGTCAGCGGGGCGAGAGCGTCGTAGGATTGTTTATGCCGTACTACATGGACATTCACGAACTTGCGGGCGGCATCACGCGCGAAGAATTGGCCAAGGCCCATGCTCAGGACCTTGTCGTCCAGGAGAAGTACGGCGTCAGCTATCACAAGTACTGGGTTAACGAAAAGGCCGGGAAGGTCTTTTGCCTTTGTCACGGACCCAGCGCGGAAGCCGCGGAAGCGGTCCATCGTGAAGCGCATGGCCTGGCAGCGCAAAAAATCATCCAAGTCGAGCCGGGCGTTGCGGATCTGTTCATGGGCGGCAGCGAAGTGGATTCGAGCGGCGCCGTCATGCTGCAGGGCGCCGGCGCGGGTACACGAGACCCCGCGATTCGAACAATCCTGTTTACCGACATTGTCGGATCTACGTCACTCACGCGGAGAATGGGCGACGAAGCCGCTATGAAGGTGCTGGATGTGCACGATTCCATCGTCCGGCGGGGGCTCGACGAAATGGGCGGCCGTGAAATCAAGCATTTGGGCGACGGCATCATGGCGTCATTCGTATCCGCCGTCGCTGCGGTCAAATGCGCGACTCGGATACAACAGCAGGTCAAGAAGAATGGCGAAGACAACGAGGCGAACGCTTTCCAATTGCGAGTCGGCATTGCGGCCGGAGAACCGGTCGAACATCATGATGACCTGTTTGGTTGCACCGTTCAGCTCGCCGCCCGGTTGTGCGCCCACGCGCGCCCCGAAGAAATCCTGGTTTCCAATGTCGTCGCTGAACTCTGCGAAGGCAAAATGCTCCCGTTCCAAAATCTCGGCGAAGTCAGTCTCAAAGGATTCGAACAGCCCGTCCGGACACACGCGGTGGCGTGGACGAATTAGGAACGCCGCAGCGGCGGCTTCAGAACGTGTTGACCTTGTCGACGCTGACGAACATGCCGTGGCCGGTGTGGTCGTTGGTGAACCGGGTGCCGTCGGTGGTGGCGCTGATGGTCCAGCCCGCGGCGTTGTAGGTCTTGTAGTCGATCTGGACGGTCGGGATGGCGCCCAGGTTCCCCAGCACCCACTGCACCTTGCCGGCGGAGTTCACGCTGACGCCGTTGGCGTGCTCGCCGTCCTGCAGGGGGGAGTTGGTGAACGGCGCCTCGCAGCCGACGGTCTCCTTGTTGATCTGGCAGCGTGTGGTGCCCGACTTGGTTTCGATGAACACGTAGCCGTTCTGATCGGGCGGAAGCGGGATGGCGCCGGCCGGTGTGGTCGGGTTGGCCGGCGTGGTCGGGAGGCCGGGGGCCGGGCTCGCCGCCGGCGGCGCCGCGGTGGGCCGTGGCGTGGGATAGGTCGGTTCGACCGGCCCGGCGCCCGGTGCTGCGACCGGCCGGCCGGCGATCGTGGAGGAACACGCGTCGATCAGCATGGGACTGACCAGCACCGGCGCGACCAACAGGGACCCACCGGCAAGACTCCACCGTGCCCTTTGCGAGAAACGCACGCGCCACTCCCGATTATCAGCAATATTGCGAAACCAGATTACGCGCGACGTGACGAAATCCCGTGCAACCGCGCACCTATCGATGCGACCCCGATGGTGAAGCTTTACCGCCGCGTGATCGTTTGCGTCTCGGCGGCCCGGCGGGCGGCGGCGACGATGCCCTGGTAACCGGTGCACCGGCAGAAGTTTCCGGACAGCCCCTCGCGGATCTCATGCTCGCTGGGATCGGGATTGTCGCGTAGGAGCGCGGTCAGTGACATGACAAAACCGGGCGTGCAGAAGCCGCATTGCAGGCCGTGGCACTCGCGCAGTGCCGACTGCACGGGTGACAGGGTGCCGTCCGGCGCCGCGACGCCCTCGACCGTGGTCACCTCGGTCCCGTCGGCCTGCACCGCGAACATCAGGCACGAGCGCACGGCCGCGCCGTCCAGTAGCACGGTGCACGCCCCGCAGGCCCCGTGCTCGCAGCCCAGGTGGGTGCCGGTCAGCCCGCACCGCTCGCGCAGGAAGTCGGCCAGCGTCATTCGCGGCTCGACCGCGGCGGTGATCTCGGTTCCGTTGACCGACAACTGGATTGGGTGTTCAGGCATCGCTTGCTCTCGCTTCGGCTATCGCGCGTGTCCAGGCGCGTGTGGCCATGGTGGCGCCCACCTTCGACCGGTACGACGCCGACCCTTGCAGGTCGTTGGGGATGTCGTCGAGACCGCTCATCGCGGCTTGGCCGATCTCGTCGTCGACCAGCTCGTCGGCCGGCCTGCCAACGGCCGCGACCTCGGCCGCGGTTGCGCGCCGGACCGTGGATCCCAGGCCCAGCAGCCCGATCCCGCAGCGTGACACCCGGTCGTCGTCGTCGAGCTGGACGGCCACCAGGGCGCCCGCGATCGCGAAATCGCCGTGCCGGCGCGCGAACTCCTCGATGGCGAACCCGCATCTGCCGCTCCACACGGGGAACCGCACGCCCGTCAGCATCTCGTCGGCATCCATCGTGGTTTCCCATACGCCGGCGAAGAAGTCGGCGGCCGCGATCTCGCGCCGCCCGCGTGGCGAGGCGACCTCCATCACCGCATCCAGGGTCAGCGCGACCGCCGGGTATTCACCGGCGGCGTCGGCATGGGCGATCGACCCGCCGAGCGTGCCGCGGTTGCGGATCTGGAAGTGCCCGACGAACGGCGTCGCCCGGGTCAGCAGCGGAACGTCTTGACGCACTTGCGCATCGGCGCCCACGGTGGTCTCGGTGGTGCCCGCGCCGATCCACAGTTCTTCACCCCTGCGCTCGATGCCCTGCAGCTCGGCCAGCCGGGAGATGTCGATGAGGTGGTCGAAGTATGCCAGCCGCATCGCCAGCATCGGCACCAGGCTCTGTCCGCCCGCCAAAATCTTTGCGTCGTCGCCCAATTCGGCCAGCAGGCCGACGGCGTCCTCGATGGTGTCGGGGCGGTGGTATTCGAACGCGGCCGGCTTCACCGTTGCACCGCTTCCAGCAGGGCGGCGATCGACGCCGGGCTGGCAGGCAGCCGGGTGACCGTCACGCCCAGCGGCGCGAGCGCGTCGTTGATGGCGTTGATGACGGCCGGCGTCGAGCCGATGGCCCCGCCCTCCCCGGCGCCCTTGTAGCCGCCGGGGCCCGGCCCGGGGATCTCGACATGGCCGAATTCGATCGGCGGCACCTCGGTGGCGGTCGGCAGCAGGTAGTCGACGAAAGTCGTTGCGAGCGGGTTGCCGTCGTCGTCGTAGACCATGTCCTCCATCAGCGCCCCGCCGATGCCCTGCACCGTGCCGCCGGCGATCTGCCCCTCCACGACCGCCGGGTTGATCATGGGCCCGACGTCCTCGCTGACGATGTAGCGCAGCAGCGTCACCTTGCCGGTCGCCACGTCCACCTCGCAGGTGCAGGCGTGCGTCGCGTTGGACCAGTGGATGGGATTGGGGGAATTGAACCGGGCGGTCGCCTCCAGGTTGGCCGACATGCCCGGCGGCAGCTGCTGCGGCGAGTAGTACGCCACGTAGGCCAGCTCGCCGAACGACACCGACCGGTCCGGGTTGCCGCGCACGCTGGCCACCGAAAACGCCAGGTCCACTTCCGATTCGGCGACCTTGAGGTGGTGCGCGGCCAGCGCCACGATCTTCGCGCGCAGGATGGCCCCCGCCTCGTTGACCGCCCCCGCGGTCATCGGCGCGCTGCGGCTGCCCTGGGTCCCGGCGCCGTACGGGGTGATCGCGGTGTCGCCCTGAATGGTGGCCACGTCGTCGATGTCGGCCCCCAGCGCGTCTGCGGTCAGCTGCACGACCGTGGTCTCGATGCTGTTACCGCTGGAGCCGCCGTTGACGTAGACGTTGATCTTCCCGGTCGGCTCCATGCGGATGGTGGCGCCTTCGGTGGCCAGGTGGCCCGTCGCCGCGCCCGTCGGCTCGACGTAGGCCGAGAACCCCAGGCCCAGGTAGCGGCCCTGCGCCAGCGCCTCGGCCTGCTCTTTCCGAAAGCCTTCGTGGTCAAGGATTTTCACCGCCTGCTCGAACGTGTCGATCGGGGCGACGTGGTCGTACGGCATGCCGTTGGGGTTGACGTACGGCATCTCATCGCGGCGCAACAGGTTGCGGCGGCGCAACTCGACGGGGTCGAGGTTCATCTTGCGGGCGGCGACGTCGAGCAGGATCTCGCGGGCCAGCGTTTCGTATTGCCAGGGGCCGCGGTAGGCGGCCAGCCCGCTGGTGTTGGAGAAGACGGTCTTGTAGTTGAAGCTGGCCTTCGGCACCCGGTAGGGGCCCGGGAAGAACATCCCGATGGCGGCCGTCGTCAGCACCGGGTAGGGCGTCGGGTAGGCGCCGATGTCCTGGACGAAGTCGATGTCGGCGGCCGCGATGTTGCCCTCGTCGTCGAAAGCCATTCGCGCCGTGCCGTCGACGTGCCGCGCCTGCCCGGCCGACATCAGGTTCTCGCGCCGGTCCTCGATCCACTTCAGCGCCGCCGGCACCTTGCGGGCGGCCAGCATGATGCACATGTCCTCGCGCATCGGGACGACCTTCTGGCCGAAGCCGCCGCCGGTGTCGCGCATGATCACCCGAACCCGTTGCGCCGCAATGCCCAACAGACGGGCGCAGAACGCCCGCAGCTCGTGCGGGGTCTGGGTGGACGCCCACATCGTCAATTCCCCGGTGGCGGCGGTCCATTCGACGACCAGCCCGCGCGTCTCGATCGGCACCGGCGCGTAGATCTGTTGGTAGATGTTCTCCGCGACCACGCACGGCGCGTTGGCGAACAGCTCCTCGTCCGGTGGGGCCCCGCCCATGCCGCCCGCGACGTTGTTCGGGTAGGCGTCGTGCACCAGCACCTCGGAGGTCTGCGCGCGGGTGAAGTCGGTGACCGCGGGCAGCGGCTCGTAGTCCACGTCGATGAGCTCCAGCGCGTCCTCGGCGACATACCGGCTCTCGGCGACGACGAGCGCGATCGGGTCACCGACGAACTTGGCCTCGCCCTCGGCCAGCGGCGGCCGCGGGGTGTCGGGGACGTCCTTGCCGGCGACGGCGTGCCAGGCCTCCCGCACCTCCGGGTTGAGGTCGGCGGCGGTGAACACCGCGCGTACGCCGGGCAGCGCCAGCGCGGCCGAGGCGTCGATGCCGTTGATGCGCGCCCGGGCGAACGGGCTGCGCACGAAGCAGGCGTGCAGCATGCCGGGCCGCGAGATGTCGTCGACGAAGCTGCCGCGGCCGGTCAGCAGCCGGCCGTCCTCCACCCGCTGAACGCGGGTGCCGGCGTAACGAGGGGCCGGGGCGGTGGTCGTCGCCCCCTGCGCGTGTTCGGTCATCGCGCTCCATCCGGTTGTCGCCTGACGAGAACCACGATGCCATCATAGGAGAGTGCCGTTATCGCAGTCGATAGCCGTCGGCGTGCTGCTCGCCGCCGGCGCCGGGCGCCGCTACGGACAGCCGAAGGTGCTGGTCGACGGCTGGCTCGACATCGCGGTCGACGCGCTGCGGGGCGGGGGCTGTGCCGACGTGGTCGTGGTGCTGGGCGCCGCCCAGGTCGCCGTCCCGCCCGGGGTCATCGCGGTCACCGCGACGCACTGGCGCGACGGGCTGAGCGTCTCGGTGCGCACGGGTCTACGGCAGGCCGACCGCATGCGCGCGGACTACGCGGTGCTGCACGTCGTCGACACGCCCGACATCGGTCCCGCGGTGGTGGCGCGGGTCGTCGACCGCGCGCTCGCGTCCCCCAGCGGCCTCGCGCGCGCCCACTTCAACAGCCGCCCGGGGCACCCCGTGGTGATCGCGCGCCGGCACTGGCCCGAGGTGCTCGCGGGGATCTCCGGCGATCACGGCGCCGGCGCCTACCTGCGCACCCGGCACGACGTCGAGGCCGTCGACTGCGCGGATCTGGCCGGCGGTCGCGACGTCGACGAGCCCTAGGCGGCCAGCGGGGGATCGGCGGCCGGGCCGTCGGGTCTGTTGGCGAGGTCCCGCACGCGATGGCGCACCACGAACCAGCCGACGATGAACGCGGGGACACCGACGATGACCGCGCCGATCATCCACGGGCCCTGCACCTTGTCCAACATCATCTCCACCAGCACGCCGGCCAGGAAGACCAGCGTCAGGTACCCGCTATAGGGCGCCAGCGGCATCCGGAACCCCGGGCGTTCCACCGCGCCCCGGCGGGCCAGGTAGTAGAACCGCAGCTGGCACGCCACGATCGTCCCCCAGGCCACCACGACCCCCACCGCGGCGATGTGCAGCACGATCTCGAACGCCTGGCTCGGCTTGACGGCGTTGAGCACGATGCCCAGCAGGCCGACGGCGGCGGTGAGCAGGATCCCGCCGTAGGGCACGCCGTTTTTCGACATCGGCGCGGTGAACTTCGGGCCGCTGCCGTTGATCGCCATGGAGCGCAGGATCCGGCCGGTGGAATACAGGCCGGCGTTGAGGCTGGACAGCGCGGCGGTGAGCACCACCAGGTTCATGATCGTGCCCGCGCCGCCGAAGCCGGCCTTGGAAAAAAACGTCACGAACGGGCTGACGTGTTTCTCGTAGGCGGTGTGCGGCAGCAGCAAAGCCAGCAGCACGGTCGAGCCGATGTAGAAGACGGCGATGCGCAGCACCACCGAGTTGATCGCGCGCGGCATGATCCGGTGCGGATCCGCGGTTTCCCCGGCCGCGATGCCGACCAGCTCGACCGCCGCGTAGGCGAACACCACGCCCGAGGTGACCAGGACCAGGGGCACCAGCCCGCTCGGCAGCAGGCCGCCGTGGGTGTCCCACAGCGATACGCCGGTGTCGTGGCCGTCGACCTTGAAGCGCCCGACCAGGAAGACCGTGCCGACCACCAGGAACGTCACCAGCGCCAGCACCTTGATCAGCGAGGCCCAGAACTCCAGCTCACCGAAGAGTTTGACCGAGATGAGGTTCATCGACAGCACCACCAGCAGCGCGATCAGCGCCAGCGTCCACTGCGGGATGGTGGCCAGCGTCCGCCAGTAGTGGCAGTAGTGCGCGATCGCGGTGGTGTCCACGATGCCGGTCATCGCCCAGTTCAGGCAGTACATCCAGCCCGCGACGAAGGCGAACTTCTCGCCGAAGAATTCGCGGGCGTACGACACGAAGGAGCCCGATGACGGGCGGTGCAGCACGAGTTCGCCGAGCGCTCGCAGGATCAGGAAGACGAACACGCCGCACAGCGCGTAGACCAGGAACAGCCCCGGACCCGCCGAGGCCAGCCGGCCGCCGGCGCCGAGAAAAAGCCCGGTCCCGATGGCCCCACCCAGGCCGATCATCTGCAGCTGGCGGTTGTTGAGGGCCTTCTGATAGCCGTCGTCCTCGCGGGTGAGCCGCTGGTCGGCGCTGTCGTGTGGCATTGAGTCCTGCCGTGTCGGCTCGGGGAAAGGCTCAGGCTAACTCACCGATGCGGCGCGGCGCTCGCCGAGTATGCACGGCGGAAGCCCGCGGTGCACATCGATTTGGGGCCCCGGGAACAAGACGGCCGCGCCCGCCGTTAGCATGATCGACAAGTTGAGCGAACCAGACTCAATGCTGGGTTGACACCACGGTGCGACCGAGAGCAGTCTTGAGCGGGGTTCACTCAGCATAGTGGCACCAAAGAAGCTCTACTCAATCAGGAGGAATCACTATGGCTCGTGCGGTCGGTATCGACCTCGGGACCACCAACTCCGTCGTCGCAGTCCTCGAGGGCGGTGACCCCGTCGTCGTCGCCAACTCCGAGGGTTCGCGGACGACGCCGTCCATCGTCGCTTTCGCGCGCAACGGCGAGGTGCTCGTCGGTCAGCCCGCCAAGAACCAGGCGGTGACCAACGTCGACCGCACCATCCGTTCGGTCAAGCGGCACATGGGCACCGACTGGTCCATCGAGATCGACGACAAGAAATACACCGCGCAGGAGATCAGCGCCCGCGTGCTGATGAAGTTGAAGCGCGACGCGGAGGCGTATCTCGGTGAGGACATCACCGACGCCGTGATCACCGTGCCCGCGTACTTCAACGACGCCCAGCGGCAGGCGACCAAGGAGGCCGGCCAGATCGCCGGCCTGAACGTGCTGCGCATCGTCAACGAGCCCACCGCCGCGGCGCTGGCGTACGGCCTGGACAAGGGCGAGAAGGAACAGACCATCCTCGTCTTCGACCTGGGCGGCGGCACGTTCGACGTCTCGCTGCTCGAGATCGGCGAGGGCGTCGTCGAGGTCCGCGCCACCAGCGGTGACAACCACCTCGGTGGTGACGACTGGGACGACCGGGTGGTCGAGTGGCTGGTCGACAAGTTCAAGGGCACCAGCGGTATTGACCTGACCAAGGACAAGATGGCCATGCAGCGACTGCGTGAGGCCGCCGAGAAGGCCAAGATCGAGCTGTCGAGTTCGCAAAGCACCTCGATCAACCTGCCCTACATCACCGTCGACGCGGACAAGAACCCGCTGTTCCTCGACGAGCAACTGACCCGCGCCGAATTCCAGCGCATCACACAGGATCTGCTGGACCGCACCCGTCAGCCGTTCAAGTCGGTGATCTCCGACGCCGGCATCTCGGTGTCCGACATCGACCACGTCGTGCTGGTCGGCGGTTCCACCCGCATGCCCGCGGTGACCGAGCTGGTCAAGGAGCTCACCGGCGGCAAGGAGCCCAACAAGGGCGTCAACCCCGACGAGGTGGTGGCCGTCGGCGCCGCCCTGCAGGCGGGTGTCCTCAAGGGTGAGGTGAAAGATGTTCTGCTGCTTGACGTTACGCCGCTGAGCCTGGGCATCGAGACCAAAGGTGGCGTGATGACCAAGCTCATCGAGCGCAACACCACGATCCCCACCAAGCGGTCGGAGACCTTCACCACGGCCGACGACAACCAGCCGTCGGTGCAGATCCAGGTCTACCAGGGCGAGCGCGAAATCGCTTCGCACAACAAGTTGCTCGGCTCCTTCGAGCTGACCGGCATCCCGCCGGCCCCCCGCGGCGTCCCCCAGATCGAGGTCACCTTCGACATCGACGCCAACGGCATCGTGCACGTCACGGCCAAGGACAAGGGCACCGGCAAGGAGAACACGATCAAGATCCAGGAGGGCTCCGGCCTGTCCAAGGAGGAGATCGACCGGATGATCAAGGACGCCGAGGCGCACGCCGAGGAGGACCGCCAGCGTCGCGAAGAGGCCGACATCCGCAACCAGGCCGAATCGCTGGTCTACCAGACGGAGAAGTTCGTCAAGGACCAACGCGAAGCCGAAGGTGGGTCGAAGGTTCCGGAGGAGACGCTGTCCAAGGTCGACGGCGCGATCGCTGAGGCCAAGTCGGCGCTGGCCGGCACGGACATCTCCGCGATCAAGTCGGCGATGGAGAAGCTGGGCCAGGAGTCTCAGGCGCTCGGCCAGGCCATCTACGAGGCCACCCAGGCGGCCGGCGGTGCCGATGGCGAAGGCGCCGGTGGCCCGCAGGCCGGTTCGGCTGACGACGTGGTGGACGCGGAGGTGGTCGACGACGACCGGGAGGCCAAGTGACGGAGGCGAACCCACACGAGCCGGTGACCGTCACCGACAAGCGGCGGATCGACCCCGAAACCGGTGAAGTCCGGCAGTCCTCTTCCGGTTCGGCTCCCAACGCGGGGCCGGGAGAGGCTGCGCCGGGCGACTTCTCGGGTGAATCACCCGAGGAGGCCGGCAAGGCCGCCGAGTTGCTGGGCGACCTGCAGCGGGTTCAGGCCGACTTCGCCAACTACCGCAAGCGGGCGCTGCGCGACCAGCAGGCCGCGGCGGACCGGGCCAAGGCCGCCGTCATGACCCAATTGCTGGGCGTGCTCGACGATCTCGAGCGGGCGCGCCAGCACGGCGACCTGGAGTCCGGCCCGCTGAAGTCGGTCGCCGACAAGCTGGATAGCGCCCTGACCGGGCTCGGTCTGGTGGCGTTCGGCGAGGAGGGCGAGGACTTCGACCCGCTGCTGCACGAAGCCGTGCAGCACGAGGGCGACGGCGGCGACGGCTCGAAGCCGGTGATCGGCACGGTCATGCGGCAGGGCTACAAGCTGGGCGACCAGGTCCTGCGGCACGCTCTGGTCGGCGTCGTCGACACGATCGCGGACGAGGGTTCCGCGGCCGGCGAGCCGGCCGAATCGGACGATAACCCCGGCGCAACCGGTGAATAGACCACACAATCAGCACAACAACAGAACTCCAAAGGTGAAGGGGGTGACGCGACATGGCCCAGCGCGAATGGGTCGAAAAGGACTTCTACAAGGAGCTGGGCGTCTCCTCTGACGCCAGTCCCGAAGAGATCAAACGCGCGTACCGGAAGCTGGCGCGCGACCTGCATCCGGACGCCAACCCCGACAACCCCGCCGCCGGTGAACGCTTCAAGGCGGTGTCGGAAGCGCACAACGTGTTGTCGGATCCGGCGAAGCGCAAGGAGTACGACGAAACCCGCCGCCTGTTCGCGGGCGGCGGGTTCGGCGGCCGCCGGTTCGACACCGGCGGCTTCGGTGCTGGCGGCGACGGCGCCGAGTTCAACCTCAACGACTTGTTCGACGCCGCCGGCCGTAGCGGCGGCACCAACATCGGTGACCTGTTCGGCGGGCTGTTCGGGCGCGGCGCCAGCGCGCGTCCCAGCCGGCCGCGACGTGGCAACGACCTGGAGACCGAGACCCAGCTGGACTTCGTCGAGGCCGCCAAGGGCGTGGCCATGCCGCTGCGGCTGACCAGCCCGGCGCCGTGCACCAACTGCCATGGCAGCGGCGCGCGGCCGGGCACCAGCCCCAAGGTGTGCCCCACCTGCAACGGTTCCGGCGTGATCAGCCGCAACCAGGGCGCGTTCGGCTTCTCCGAGCCCTGCACCGACTGCCGGGGCAGCGGCTCGATCATCGAGCACCCCTGCGACGAGTGCAAGGGCACCGGGGTCACCACCCGCACCCGCACCATCAACGTGCGGATCCCGCCGGGCGTGGAGGACGGGCAGCGCATCCGGCTGCCCGGACAGGGCGAGGCCGGCCTGCGCGGTGCGCCGTCGGGCGACCTGTACGTGACCGTACATGTGCGGCCGGACAAGGTCTTTGGCCGCGACGGCGACGACCTGACCGTGACCGTGCCCGTCAGCTTCACCGAATTGGCCTTGGGCTCAACGATTTCGGTGCCCACGCTGGACGGCAAGGTCGGCGTGCGGGTGCCCAAGGGCACCTCCGACGGCCGCATCCTGCGGGTGCGCGGGCGGGGCGTCCCCAAGCGCGACGGCGGCAACGGGGACCTGCTCGTCACCGTCAAGGTCGCGGTGCCGCCGAACGTGGAGGGTGCCGCACAGGAGGCGCTGGAGGCGTACGCGGCCGCCGAGCGCGCCAGCGGGTTTGACCCACGAGCCGGATGGGCAGGTAACCGCTGATGGCGAAGAATTCGCGGGAAGAGTCCCGGACGTTTTTGATCTCGGTGGCCGCCGAGCTGGCCGGCATGCACGCCCAGACCCTGCGCACCTACGACCGCCTCGGCCTGGTCAGCCCCCGCCGCACTTCCGGTGGGGGACGGCGGTATTCGGAGCACGACGTCGACCTGCTGCGCGAGGTGCAGCGGCTGTCCCAGGACGAGGGGGTCAACCTCGCCGGCATCAAGCGGATCATTGAGCTGACCAACCAGGTCGAGGCGCTGCAGGCGCGCGTGAAGGAGCTCACCGAGGAGCTCGCGCAGGTACGCGCCGGGCAGCGCCGCGACCTGGCGGTGGTGCCCAAGAGCACCGCCGTGGTGGTGTGGCAGCCGCGCCGAACGCG